>JASFSB010000133.1:0-6087 GCA_050114615.1 Gammaproteobacteria bacterium | reverse complement strand
TTGCGACGCCGTCAGAGGCCGCAGGCGTCGGGGCGCTGCTGTGCCTCGTATTTGCGATTGTGCTGTATCGCGTGAAAAGCAAGTCGCTGTGGACGATTCTTCGATCGAGCATGAGCGAGAGCGTCATGGTCATGATGATCGTCGCCGCTTCGGCACTGTTCGGCTACATGTTGTCTGCGCTGTTCGTCACCCAGTCGATCGCTGAATGGATCACGAATGTCGAGGTCAATCGCTGGCTGCTGCTCGCAATGATCAACGTTTTCCTGCTGGTCGCAGGGTTTTTCCTGCCGCCTGTTGCAGTGATCATAATGACAGCGCCGTTGCTCCTGCCGGTCATCACGAGTGCCGGATTCGATCCGGTCTGGTTTGCCGTCATCATGACGATCAATCTGGAGATCGGGCTGATCACACCGCCGGTCGGACTCAACCTCTACGTCATAAACGGTATCGCGCCGGATATCGCAATCGGCCAGATTTTGCGCGGTACGCTGCCGTTCGTGGTCATGATGATCGTCGGCATCGTCCTGCTGTGCGTCTTTCCTGAGATCGTGACGTGGCTGCCTGACGTGCTGATGAATCAAAGCGCGGCATAATGCCGCGTTCCCAACTATCCGCGGCCGGTCTCGCTTCAGCGGCCACGCTGATCTGGGCGACGCCCCCGGTCATCGCACGCGCGGTGAGCGGCGGTGTGCCGCCGATCGCCCTGTCATATTCGCGCTGGGTGCTCGGTTTGTTGTTGCTGTTGCCGTTCGTCTGGGGTCGATTGCCGGATGAATGGCCAAAGCTGAGACCGCACATCGTCTCGCTCTCGCTGCTGTCGCTGTTCATGATCGCGGGCAGTACGCTGGCCACGCTCGCCGTCTACTTCACGACTGCGACCAATGCCGTGCTGGTCAACGCGAGTCAGCCCGCCATTACGGCCTGCGTTGCCTACTTCGTCACGCGCGAACGTCTCAGTCGACTCCAGGCGCTTGGCGTAGCCTGTGCGTTTTCAGGGATCGTCATCATGATCAGCCGCGCCGACCCGGCGGTGCTCACCTCGCTGGACATCGCTGTGGGTGATCTGATCATGTTGTGCGCCGTCATCGGCTGGTCGCTGTATGCCGTGTTCGTGCATCGCCGCGAGTATTCGCCGGCTCCGGATATTTTGCTCTTCTTCATTGCCGTGGTCGGCGCAATCGTCATGTTGCCGTTCTATGCGCTCGAGGCGTTTCTGGCGGGCGGTTTCGAGCCGCGGCTGGTCTATGGGCTGGCGATGGTTTATCTCGCGGTCTTTCCGACGCTGCTCGCGACACATTGCTGGAACAATGCGATTCACACACTGGGCGCAAATCGAGCGGCGATATTCGTCAATCTGATCCCGGTCTTCGGCGCCTGTCTCGCGATGTTGTTCCTGGGCGAGCGGCTATTCGCGTATCACTTTGCCGGCGCGGTGCTGGTGTTTACCGGTATCGCGCTGGCGGCGCGCCATCGTTAAACGGGGCTGGAATCAGCCTGAGGTCAGCGCGAGCAGTACGCCGGCGGCAACCGCCGAGCCGATGACGCCGGCGACGTTTGGTCCCATGGCGTGCATGAGCAGATGATTGGCGTTGTTGGCCTCGAGCCCGACCTTGTTCACGACGCGTGCGGCCATCGGCACGGCAGAGACACCTGCGGCACCGATCAGCGGATTGATGCGGCCGCCGCTGAGCCAGCACATCAGTTTGCCCATCAGCACGCCGGAGGCCGTGCCGATCGAGAAGGCGAAGGCGCCGAGTGCGAGAATGCCGAGCGTTTCCACATTGAGAAACTCCTCTGCACTGAGTTTCGAACCGACGGCCAGGCCAAGAAAGATCGTAACGACGTTGATGATTTCGTTTTGCGCCGCTTTGCTGAGCCTGTCGACGACTCCGCATTCACGAAGCAGATTGCCCAGCGTCAGCATCCCGATCAACGGTACGGCACTTTGCAGAAACAAAGCCGTCATGAACAGCACGACCAGCGGAAAGAGAATCTTCTCGATACGACTCACCGGACGTAGCTGCTCCATTGCGATCGAGCGTTCTTCCGGTGTTGTCAGCAGGCGCATGATTGGCGGTTGAATGATCGGCACGAGCGCCATATAGGAGTATGCGGCGACGGCTATCGCGCCGAGCAGATCGGGTGACAGCCTCGAGGCGAGAAAAATGGCCGTTGGTCCGTCAGCGCCGCCGATGATGCCGATCGCGGCGGCATCCGAAAGCGAGAACTCGAATCCGGGTACCTGATTGAGCGCCAGTGCTCCCAGCAGCGTGATAAATATTCCAAACTGCGCGGCAGCACCGAGCAGCATCGTCCTGGGGTTGGCGATCAGCGCACCAAAATCCGTCAGGGCCCCGACGCCCATGAAAATGAGCAGCGGAAACACGCCGGTATCGATGCCGATGTGAACGATGTAACCGAGCAGGCCCTCGGGACCGGCCATCGCCGCAATCGGCATGTTGGCCAGAATCGCCCCGAAGCCGATCGGTACGAGCAGCAGTGGTTCGAACTTTCGACGAATCGCGAGGTACAGCAGGATGCAGCCGACGATAATCATGGCGATTTCGCCGATAGTGAAATTGGCGATGCCCGTCGAGAGCCAGATTTCGCGAAAGCCGCCGTCCATGAAAGTGCTCAGCCGAGGGTCAGCAGCGTCGCGCCGAGTTCGACGGTGTCGCCTTCTTTGACGTCGATCGCTGCAACGGTGCCGGCCCGCGGTGCGCGGACCTCCGTTTCCATCTTCATCGCCTCGAGGATGATCAGCACGTCGTTGGCTGCGACCTGCTGTCCAGGCTTCGCGAGGACTTTGAAAATATTGCCGGACAAAGGCGCGGTGACCGCGTCAGCCGTTGAGCTCGGCGTGGCCGGCGCGGCGGCGGCTGGCTGAACCTGCTCGATTTCGCCTGCGGCAGAGACGACAACGTCGTAGCTTCGTCCGTTCACGCTCACGTTGTAGCGTTCCGGTCCCTCGCTGCGGGCTGCGGGCGCTGGTGCGGATCCACGTGCGGCAACGGCGGTGTCCGGATCCGGCGGGGGCTCGAATGCGCCGGGGTTGCCGCGATTTTGCAGAAACTTCAGGCCGATTTGCGGGAACAGGGCGTAGGTCAGAACGTCGTCGATGCCGTTCGTCGTGAAGCGATGTTTTTCCGCGAGATTATCGAGCTCGTCTGCGAGGCTTTGCAGCTCAGGTTCGAGCAGGTCCGCCGGGCGCTGCGTAATCGGCTTCTCACCGTGCAGCACACGCTGCTGCAGTTCCTTGTCGACGGGTATCGGTGTTTCGCCGTACTCACCGCGCAGGATCGCCTGTGTTTCCTTCGTGATGTTCTTGTATCGCTCGCCCAGCAGCACGTTGAGCACGGCCTGAGTACCGACGATCTGGGAGGTCGGCGTGACGAGCGGGATGTACCCCAGATCCTTGCGCACGCGCGGGATCTCTTCCAGTACCTTGTCGAAGGAATCGAGCGCGCCCTGCTCCGAGAGCTGCTTTTCCATATTGGTCAGCATACCGCCGGGCACCTGCGCCAGGAGAATGCGCGCGTCCACGCCGCGCAGGCTGCCTTCGAACTGAGCGTACTTGCGGCGGACGCCGCGAAAATACGCAGCAATGTCGTCGAGCGCGCGCAGATCGAGCCCCGTATCGCGCTCGGTATCCTGCAGGATCGCAACGATCGACTCAGTCGGCGAATGGCCATAAGTCATGCTCATTGGTGAAATCGCCGTGTCGATACCATCGATGCCGGCTTCGGCCGCTTTGATATTCGTCACCGTGCTCATGCCGGTCGTCGCATGCGACTGCATCATGATCGGTATGTCGCAGGCCTTTTTCAGTTTGCTGACGAGTTCATAGGCCACATAGGGTTTCAGCAAACCGGCCATGTCCTTGATGGCGATGGAATGGCAGCCGAGTTCCTGCAGTTGTCGGCCCATTTCGACGTACTTGTCGACCGTATGGACGGGGCTGACCGTATACGAGATCGTTCCCTGGGCGTGCTTGCCGCTCCTGATCGTCGCCTTGATCGCGGTTTCCAGATTACGTACATCGTTGAGTGCATCGAATATTCGAAAGACATCGATGCCATTCGCCGCAGCGCGATTGACAAACGTCTCGACGACATCGTCCGCATAATGGCGATAGCCGAGGAGATTCTGACCGCGCAGCAGCATCTGCTGGGGCGTGTTGGGCATCGCTGCCTTGATGCTGCGCAGGCGCTCCCAGGGATCTTCGCCGAGGTACCGAATGCAGGAATCGAACGTTGCGCCGCCCCAGCTCTCCATTGACCAGTAGCCGATTCGATCGAGTTGCGGCGCCATCGGCAACATATCCTCGATACGTAGCCGGGTTGCCAGCAGCGATTGATGCGCATCGCGAAAAACGAGTTCGGTGAGTTTCAGCGGATTGGACATCGAAGGTTCCTGATTTGATTGAGCACTCAGAATTCGCGTCTGCGTCGATAGTTATTGATGGCAGCGGTGATGACGCTGATGAGCTCGTCGTCCCCGGTCGCAGCCCTGACAGGTGGAGCTTCCGGCGCGAACCTGCGGCACAGCGCGGACATGGCGCTGATGACTCCGACGAGCGTCGTGAGCAGGACGAACACGACGCTCATACCAATGAACGTGATCGTCAGTCCTGCGTCGAGGAGTTCCGCGGTAGATTCCATTATTGCTTTGCGATACTGATCGAAGAGAGGCTCAACCGGAAATGCGGTTGAGCCTCATTGACGGAAGCGTTACTGGCTGGTCAGGCTTTGATAGGCGAGCCGCGTGAACTGTTCCGGATTCATGAATCCGGCGCCCCATGCTTCGTCCCATTCGGACGTCACACCGGCAGCCACGACCTGATCTTCACTGCGACCTTCATCGATGAGCGATTGAAAGCGCCCACGGATCGTCCTGAGCACGTTGACGTAGTTTTCGAGGTCGGCGCGACTGGCGAGCGGGCCGTGCCCGGGGATGATTTGCGTCTGAGCATTGGCACGCGCAAGCACCGATTCTGCCGCAGCGATGATCCCGTCGAACGAGCCGGCACTATTCATGTCGATGAACGGATAGCCTGCGTTATTGAACACATCTCCCATGTGGAAGACATTGCGATTCGTGAAGTGAATGATGACGTCGCCGTCGGTGTGCGCCGACGGCGCGTGGACGAGATTCAGGTCGTTGCCGTTCCAGTGAAAGCTGATTCGATCCGGAAACGTAACGACTGGAAGCGCTGCGGCATCTGCGCCGTCGCCGACGAGACGTACCCGTACGTTGTTGTGTGCGACGACGACCGCCCCGGCATTGGCGAAGTTCGCGTTGCCGCCGGTGTGGTCGCCGTGCCAGTGAGTATTGATGACGTAGTCGACGTCTCCGCCGCCGACTTCGCGCGCGGCCGCCTGAATCCTGTCGCTGAGCGGCGCAAACTGATCGTCGATGATGAATGTGCCGTCGTCGCCGATCGACAGCCCGATATTGCCGCCCTGACCGACGAGCATGTAAATACCTTCGGTCACCGGTACGGCTTCGATCTGAACATCGGAGAAATCCTGTTGAGCGATCGCCGGGAGGCCGACTGCACACAGGCCCGCTATACAGGCGATCTTGATTCGATTCACGATATTTTCTCCGTGTCCGTAGTGAGCCGTAATTATAGGGTCGCGCGTTGACTCGGCGCCACCGCTGCAGTACGTTGCCTGCGTTATGAGCAAAGCACGCGAAGTAGCCCGCAAGGTCGTCGGCCAGCCGACGAGCGACGGTGCCGGCGTCCGAATGACGCGCGTAATCGGGTCGCAGCGACTCGATCATTTCGATCCGTTCCTGCTGCTGGACGAATTTCGTTCCGACGATCCGAATGACTACATTGCGGGATTCCCCGATCATCCGCATCGCGGGTTTGAAACCGTTACCTATATGCTCGCCGGGCATATGCGACACGGCGACAACCAGGGCAATACGGGGCACCTGGGGCCGGGCAGTGTTCAGTGGATGACGGCCGGCCGCGGCATCGTGCACTCGGAATTTCCCGAGCAGGAAGACGGGTTGATGTGGGGCTTTCAGCTTTGGGTCAATCTGCCCGCCAGTGACAAGATGACCGCGCCGCGGTAT
>JASFSB010000132.1:0-6118 GCA_050114615.1 Gammaproteobacteria bacterium | reverse complement strand
GCATCGTCTGGGCGGCACTGGCAGGCAGCAGTCATTTCGCGCGTTTCGATCGCAGCCAGTGTCGCGTGCTGAATGGCCCGGAAACCGTCGACGGAACGCATTGCGAAGACGGCTGGACGCTGTATCGAACCGACGGGCCGACGTTCCGCGGATCCGACGTGCCCTCAGACTTTCATTACTTCGGCTGGGTCGACCAGCACAACGTCGCCGGCTTCGGCGCGAACACGCCGATCGCGACGGGCTCGAATTCCGACGCGCTGCTCGTGCTCGATCCCGAGAGCGGTGAATGGACTAAGCTGCGCGTGCCGTATCCGATGGGCTTTTATCATCGCGGTCTGGACGGACGCATCGACAACATCAACGATGGCTGGAAAGGTCGAGCGCTGTATGCCAACTACGGTACCCACCTGATCTGGCATGTCGAAGGCGGAAAAGGCACACTCGGCAAGCTCGTCAAGTTCCAGATTCGCCCGGATCCGCTGGCACACTAGCGCGATTCGGCACTGCTTTCCGGTTTGCCCGCGCCCGCCCGAGCGGCGCGGGGCGGCTGCCGCGCAATCGCCCATCGATCCTGAACTTCATCAGCTGTCGCGAATCAGGCTGGCGATGAGCACGAGCGCGGTGACGAGCAGTGTTCCTGCCGACATCGCCATGAGCGCCTCAGCCATCGTGACGCCGAACAGCATTTCCGGCGATATTCCGCAGCTTGCCTGAACCCCGAAGACAGCCGGAAACCACACATCCAGATCGAACCAGGCAGGCAGGCCTGCGTCCATCGGGCACGCGAGCTCGACAATCCAGCCGCGCTCCGTAGCCAGTGTCCGCCAGGACCTTTCAGTGAATCCGACAGCGGCAACGACACTCAGGACGTTGGCGATTCGAAGGCTCGTCGTGCCGTTGCGCAGTAACAGACCCAGGAGGCCTATGACGATAAACGCGAACACCCACAGTCGCACATGAATACACAATACGCACGGATACTGATTGAGGGCGTACTGGTAGTACAGTGCTACCGCTTCGGCGGCAACGGCGATCGCGATCATCGCCAGCCAATACCATTTACTCCGACCGATCCTGTTGAACAATTCCACTATTACTTTCCGTGGTTCAATGGCGACGCGTATGATAAACCGATATCCACCATTGATCTTCGTTTCGCGTCAAACGGTCCGCGCGCGAACGATACGGAAGGCTGCGAGAAAGTAGTTCGCTCCGCTACGGCGAGCTGCTGTCCTCGTCAGGATCGAGCGCCGTACCCGTCACGCCCGGAATGCTTCCGGAAACACCGCTCATGAATTCTCCGGCACCGACTGCGCGCATGACCTGGCCGAGCTTCTGCGGATCGATTGCTCCGGCGATGTTCACGAGCACCGCGCCGTCACCCGTGCTGTCGGCGACCATTACCGTGAGCCCTGAAGCGACCGAATCGTCGAATTTCATATACATCCGCACCTTCGATCCGTGGTCTTCGACATAAACGACACGCTGCCAGCCGTCACGCTCGAGTGCGCCGGACGTATCGTCGATGAATTCGAGAAATTCCTCGGCATCGTCGACTTCTTCGAATACGCGCAGCCGAACGTTTTCTATGCCCCTCAGCGCATCCGCCGCCGCCGGATCAGTACCCTCGACGATCGGGAAAACAAAACCGAGCGTGGCTTCATTCAGATCGATCTGGACGTTCGGCTGCGAATTAATGCCGGGTATATCGTCAAAATTGAAATAACCCTGTGCATAGCAGGCGCTTGCCAGGAGCAGCGCTGCAGCACCTGCGAGTTGTCGTTTCATTGCGTTAGCCTCCATTGGTAACCTGATTGCTGGTGTCTTTAAAAGACTGCTCCCCACGTTCGAAAGCGGCCATGAGCCCTGCGCCGAGCTCGCCCTGAACGGCCGCGCTCGCGCGAACCGTCGATGAGTTCAGGTAATTCATTACGATCACGAAGTCGCGCCACGCTTGTGCCTGCGCAGTGGCATCGTCGAAATCTGCAGCCGGGTCTTCCTGCGTAATTCGCATCCCGGCCGCCCAAAGTATGCCGAGTGCTGCCAGAACCGACAGTGCCGGCACTGCGACACGCCAGTCGAAGACTGCGGTCCAGGCTGCGTATATGCGCGATGCGCGCGCTGCGAAACCGGCACCGGGGGCCGTGCGAGGCACCACCTCAGGAATAGACAGTAATCGCTGCTTAAGCTCCTTTGACGGCTCGACGCGATAGGTATCCTGCAGCCGCTGTTCGAGCGATTTGGGTGTGCGTTCATCGTTCATGGCTCAATTCCCTGGCTGCCGGATCGGCGCGATCCAGTCGTTCGCGCAGGCGCGTGCGCGCGCGATGAAGATAGACCTTGACCTGGTTGACGGACAGCCCCAGTGCCTCCGCGCAATCCTTGCCGCTCATGTTCTGCAGGCTGAATAGCAGCACGATGCTGCGTTGAGGTTCCGGTAACGACTCTACAGCGCAACGCAGTCGCTCCGTCATCTCGTCTGACTCCAGACTGACCAGCGCATCGCGATGCTCCGTGAGTTCGGGCAGTTGCTCCGGATCGCGGAATTCGACTCGCTTTGCCCGCCGCAGACGATCCAGGCAACGATTACGCGCAACACGGATCAGCCACGCTTTCGTGTGCTGAGCTTTCGCACCGTGCTGCCAGTATCTTGTGAATGTCTCTTGTGTCACGTCCTCCGCCTCCGCGGGATCTCTGAGGAGGCCTGCCGCTGTCTGATAGACGAGCCGGTAATGTCGTTCGACAACCAGCCTGAATTTCCGCTGCGTCAGTTTCCCCATCTCGATGTTCAGGACGTCTCAGCAGGAGGAAGGTTACACCTGCGCCCGCGCCTTTTTGCGGTTAGACTGCGCGCCGGGTCGAATCTTCCTGAATTATGCCGCTCGCAGCACTGCAAATCGGGCCTCATCGGGTCAGCCATCCAGTCGTGCTGGCGCCGATGGCAGGTGTCACGGATAAACCGTTCAGGCGCGTGTGCCGAGGATTCGGCGCCGGATATGCGGTCTCCGAGATGCTGACCAGCAAGCCGGAGCTGTGGGGCTCGCGCAAGAGCGCTGCGCGCATGGACTTCACTGGCGAAACCGGTTTGCTGGCAGTTCAGATCGCCGGCAGCGATCCGTGCGGCATGGCCGACGCCGCAAGATACAACGTTGCCAATGGCGCGGAACTGATCGACATCAACATGGGTTGTCCGGCAAAGAAGGTCTGCCGACGCTGGGCGGGTTCAGCGCTGCTTCGGGACGAGTCGCTCGTTGCAGATATTCTTGCCGCGGTCGTTGCGGTCGTCGATGTGCCCGTGACACTGAAGATACGCATCGGCTGGCACCGGGATCATGTGAACGGCGTCGCAATCGCGCGAATCGCAGAGCGCTCTGGTATCAGCATGCTTGCCGTGCACGGGCGTACGCGCGACATGCTGTACAACGGCGCCGCGGAATACGACACCATTGCCCGAATCAAATCGGCCGTGAGTATTCCGGTGCTCGCCAACGGTGACATCGATTCCCCGGAAAAAGCGCTCACAGTCCTCGAATGCACCGCCGCGGACGGACTGATGATCGGTCGCGGTGCTCAGGGAAGGCCATGGCTGTTTCGCCAGATCAGTGACTACCTCGCTACCGGCACGTATCAGGAACCTGCGTTGTCGGTAATGCTCGAAACGATGCTCAGTCACATCGCAGATGTGCATGCTTTCTATGGCGAGCAGACCGGCGTACGAATTGCGCGCAAACATCTGCGCTGGTATCTCGATCGTGTCGCCGAACCGGATTTGCTGGCGCGGCGCAGGCTGTTGACGGAGACTTCTTCACGGCAGCAACTGATCCTTGCCGAGCGTTACTTTGATCGCTGCACCTCTGCAGACGCCAGATCGATCGCTTCGATCCAGTGTCGCACCGGCACGTCCGTGGCGCTGGCCAGATGCAGCTGACAACCGACGTTGGCCGTCAAAATCGTTTCCGGTGAACGCAGCGTGAGTGCTGCGATCTTACGCTTGAGCAGACGCTGGCTGAGTTCCGGCTGCAGCAACGAATAGCTGCCCGCCGAACCGCAGCACAGGTGTGCGTCACGCGTCTCGGTCAGCCGGAGCCCAAGCCGTGTCAGCAAACGCTCCAGTCTGTCACCGAATTGCTGCCCATGCTGCAGGGAGCATGGGCAATGCAGGGCGTATCGTATTGCGGTGCCCGACAGCTGTAACGCACCGAGATCTTCCGTTTCGAGAACTTCCGCGATGTCACGCGCCAGTGACGCGATGCGAGCTGCCTTCTCTGCGTAGCGCGCATCGTCGGCCAGCATTTCACCGTATTCCTTAACGCTGGTTCCGCAACCCGAGGCTGTGATGACGATGGCCTCCGCGCCACGTTCGATCAGGGGCCACCACGCGTCGATGTTTGCACGCATGAAGTCTCCGGCCGGCGCGTGCTCGCCGAGATGATAGTGCAGAGCGCCGCAGCAACCCGCCTGTGGTGCGGACACCAGGTCGATTCCGAGACGGCCGAAGACGCTGCGTGCCGCGGCATTGGTGGCCGGCGTCGCGGCCGCCTGAGCGCAGCCTTCGAGAACGATCATGCTGCGCGCGAGCGCCGCTGTCGACGCTGACTTCTGCCGCGAGCCGCCGGGCATTCGATCGGCAGTGTGATTGCGGGGCAGTTTCGCTCGTAATGCGGGCGGCAGCGCAAAACGCAGCGCTCGAGCCAGCGACAGCAGGAAAGCGAACCTTCGCGGATACGGCACGGCGAGCTTAATGAAGTTGCGCCGGAGCTTCTCGCCCCATGTTCGGTTCAAATCCCGCTCCAGGATGCCGCGGCCGACATCCAGCAGGCGGCCATATTGCACTCCGGAGGGACAGGTCGTTTCGCAGTTCCTGCAGGTCAGGCAACGATCGAGGTGTGTCTGCGTGCGTTTGCTCGCGCTGCCCGATTCGAGCAACTGTTTGATCAGATAGATTCGCCCGCGTGGCCCGTCACGTTCGTCGCCGAGCTCGAGATAGGTCGGACAGGTTGCATTGCAAAAGCCGCAATGCACACAGCTGCGCAAAATCGACCGGGCTACATCCGCTTCCCGGGTGTCTTCGAATCGCTCGTGAATGCGCGTGTGCATCGTTACAACCAGCCGTAAAGTCGGCCCGGATTCAGGATGCGGGCGGGATCGAAGGCCTGTTTGAGTCGCTGATGCAGCACACGTACCGTCGCAGACGGTTGCTGCAGGAATTCCGGTTCGTCCGTATTTTGGCTCAACCGCATCACATGTCCGCCTTCGCTGAGTGCAAGGCGACTCATCTCTTCCAGGGAGGCGTTTGCCCGAACGAAGCGCAGTGCACCGGCCCAGTCGATGATGACATCATCCTCGAGCAGCATCGCGGAGGTCGACTTCAGCGAGAAGCGCCACAGTGGTCGATCATCGGAACCGCCGAAGATGCGCGGATCGTGATCTCGCAGTTGCTGCCAGATCTCGTCGTTGGCCACATCGCCACCGATACTGCGTCTTGCGGATTCGACTGCTTTCGAGCTGCCGGACAACCGGATGAACAAGCGGCCGCCAAGCCATGCTGCAGCGCTCAGCGGCACAGGTTTCCCGGCGAGTTCGTTCATTCGCTGAACCGAGGTGTCTGCGTCGAGCTCGCGCATGACGGTCATGCTGCGCTCGGGTTGCGGCAGCACCTTGATACTGAGCTCGGTGATTACGCCGAGTGCGCCAAAGGCGCCGGCCTGCAAACGAGATGCATCGAAACCGGCGACGTTCTTGATTACGCGGCCGCCGAAACGCAGCTGCTCGCCGCGCCCGTTGATCAGGCGTATTCCGAGCAGCGCGTCGCGAATCGAGCCGCGCCAGGGTCGCCCCGAACCGGACAGATTGCAGGCCAGCGTTCCGCCGATCGTTGCCGAAGGCGAGTAGCGTGGCGGCTCGAACCCGAAAATCTGGCCGTTTTCCGCAAGTGTGGTATCGATTTTTTCCAGCGTAGTACCGGCGCGCACCGTCATGACGAGTTCGTTCGGCTGGTAGTCCACGATGCCGCTGTGGGGTCGTGTTTCCAGCGGATCACCTGCGAAGCTGCAGCCCAGAAACGCCTTGCTGTTACCGCCGCATACACGCAGCGCATTACCCGTCGCGCAGGCCTGCG
>JASFSB010000131.1:0-6138 GCA_050114615.1 Gammaproteobacteria bacterium | reverse complement strand
TGTGCGCTCGGTATTGATCGTCGCGCCCGAAGAAAGCCTGTTGTCACTGCCTCTGGAGCAGCCAATCAAATGGCCGTATTACGAGTCGAATATCGACGCCCAGGCGGTCATTGCGAAACTCGCCTCTTTTACGCCGAACGTCGACGCCACTCTGACTCAGATCACGAGCCGCGGCACCGCGAATGCAGCGATCTGGCGCTGCCCGCGCGGCCTGACCAACCACCTGGCGATGATCGACGTCCTGTCGACGGCTTCATTTCTGAACGACTGGAACCTGCGGACGGGGTTCATCGAGTTTGCAAATCCCGCCGCCGCGCTCGGCGACCTGATATTTCAGATGAAACAGCTCGCAGCGCTGGCACTGCGTCACGACGAACAACTGTATATCGAGTCTCGAGATCCGCCTCTGAACGCTTAGAAAGTGTGAACTGCGTCACGGGCAGCGCGGCCGCGCTGCGGCAGTATTACGTCAAGTTTCGGAGGCTTACTCCCAACGGTTTCCCCCAAGAACGCTCGCCCGGCCACTTCGCCGGGCATTTTTTTGCGCCCGGCAGGCGCGGATTTCATGACTAGCGAGGCCGCGGCTGCGGTGCCGGCGGCGAATTCGAACCGCTGCTCGATTCGAATACTTTCGTCGCCATCGCGATCATGCTCGAAACCTCGCTGAGGTTCGCCGGCACGACGAGCGTATTGGCCGCTTTCGCCAGGTTACCAAACTGCGCCACGTAGTCTTCGGCGATACGCAGCTGCATCGCTGCCGCGCCGCCGTCCTGTGTCAGTGCACCTGCAACTTCCCGCAGGCCCTCAGCGGTGGCACGCGCAACCTGCAGGATCGCCTCCGCCTCACCTGCCGCCTCGTTGATCTGCTGCTGTTTCGCAGCTTCTGATTCCTTGATTACGCGCTGTTTCTCGCCTTCGGCCTGATTGATCTGCGCGTCGCGCTCACCCTCGGACTGCAGAATCACCGCGCGCTTTTCACGCTCGGCCCGCATCTGCTTCTCCATCGCCTCGATGACGTCGTGCGGCGGATTGATATTCTTGATTTCGTAGCGCAGGACCTTGACTCCCCACGGATCGCTCGCTTTGTCGAGTTCACTGACGACGTTGGCGTTTATCGATGCACGTTCCTCGAATGTACGATCGAGGTCGATCTTGCCGATCTCGCTGCGAAGCGTCGTCTGAGCGAGCTGGGCAATCGCGAACAGATAATCGGAAATGCCGTAAGAAGCGCGCGCCGCGTCGAGTACCTGCAGGTACAGAACACCGTCTATCCCGACCTGCACGTTGTCTTTGGTGATGCAGATCTGCTCCGGAATATCGACTGCCTGTTCCTTCAGAGAATGTCGGTATGCAACTCGCTCGAAAAACGGAATGAGGATATGGAACCCCGCGCTCAGCGTTTTCGTGTAACGCCCCCAGCGCTCTACGATGACCGCAGTCTGCTGCGGCACGACGACCGCCGTTTTGGCGATCAGAACGACGACGAGGATGACGAAAACGATCGCTACAACTGAGAAAGAATCCATATTGCCTCCGCTGCTTAACCTGCCGCACGCACGTGCAGCGTCAGTCCGTCAATGAGATCGATTCTCGCGGTGCTTCCCGCCGGCAGCGTTACCTTGTCGACGTTGACCGCCTTCCAGGTGGTCCCGCGAAACTCTGCGCGGCACGAGCCGCCGGGCACCAGCTCGTCATTGATCTGTATCGTCTGGCCGACCGCTTCGGGTCCGATCTTTTGCGGCGCAAGCCGCAGCTTCTCATAGAGCTTGCGACGAATCGTAACCATGAACACGAGCGACACGATCGCAAACGTCACCCATTGCAGCCATACGGGCAAATCCAGCCCGAGCAGCATGCTCAATCCGACCACCAGAGCACCGGCACCGAGGAAAACCAGATAAAACTGCGCATCGATAGCGAGTAATTCGGTTGCCAGCAATGCGATGCCGAAGATCATCCAGGTCCACCATTGCATCGGCTGTTCCCCATGCCCGCGCAGAATTGTTAGATTATCAGGTGCCACCCACTGCGAAGTCACGCCGGATATGCCGAATTGATGACGGGTTCACGTAGTTTCAGCGCTGCATCCTGCGTACTACTGTGCGTGTACGCTGTGCAGGCACCGGCTGAATCGCCGGAACTGCGCCAGGCCTGGCTCGAGGCTCGCAGGGCGATACTGGAAACAGGCGCAGAATTACCGCAACGACGCGATTTACGTCGTTACGCGCTTTATCCTTACCTCGAGGCGGCGGCAATCATTGCCCGGCTGCGCTCCGCTGAGACTTACGGCCAGGGCATCGCGGACGCTGCTGCTTTTCTCGCCGCGCATGCAGATTCAGCGATCGCCGATGCATTCCATCGAGACCTGCTGTTGACGCTTTCAGAGCTTCGCGCGTGGTCCGACTTCGTCGATTTTTACGATCAGGAGATAGCGAACGAGTCACGCGAGTGTGAGTACCTGCGTGCGCGGGTCGCTCTCGGCCTGACGGAGAATCTCGCGCCGCTCGTCGCGCGGCGCTGGCTGACACCGCGCAGACTCGATTCGGACTGCGAACCGGCGTTCCGCTGGCTGCGGGAGGCTGGCGTGCTGGACGACCGCCTGACTGCGCAACGGCTCGAATTGCTCCTCGAAAGCGGACAGACCGACTTTGCGCGAATCATCGCGGCTCGGCTGCCCGATGCGATGGCAGAGACATACACGCAATGGGCGGGGATGCTCGACAGACCGCTGGAATCTCTCGATGCAGTGACAGCCGGCCGACTCCAGCCGCGCCACCCCGACGCATTGCCCATGGTCTGGGCACGCGCCAGCACGCGTACGCCGATGCAGGCACTCGCGCGTCTGCCAGCCATGCAGACGGTGATCGAACCGACATCCGCGATCGGTCGGCAAATGGTGCGCGATCTCGCGCTCGGCCTGGCCTGGGACAGAAAAGGGGAAGCACTCGCGGTTTTCGAGCAGCTGCCGATGGCCGAGCACGACGATTACGCACTCGGCTGGCTGACGCGCAGCGCGATCTGGAATGACGAGTGGCCACTGGCCGAGCGCGCGCTTGCTTCGATGTCGGCCGAATCTCGCGAACAAAGTGACTGGATCTACTGGCAGGCACGAACGTCGGTGCAGCTCGGCCGCGCGGAGGTCGCCGTCGAACGATACACCGGCCTGCTCGAGCGGGACAACTACTACTCTGCAGCAGCAGCGGCCAGGCTCGGAAGACGGGTCGTTCCGAACAACCAGCCTGTCGCAACGTCGGAAGCACACATTGAGGACCTTGCTGAGCTCGACGGTTTCGTCAGAGCACAGGAACTGTTTCTGATCGGCGAGAGAGTTGCCGCAACGCGCGAATGGCGCTATGCGACGCGCAATCTGACCGCTGATCAGCTCGTTGCAGCTATGCACCTTGCCAGCGACTGGGGCTGGCATGACATGGCCGTCGCTACTGCAACCCGCGCGGATGTCTTTTTCGATTACCGACGACTGTATCCGCTTCCCTACGCCGCTGAGATCGCCGTTGCCGCGGCCTCTCAGAACCTCGACGACGCGTTGCTCGGTGCGTTGATCCGACAGGAAAGCATGTTCAGGCCGGACGCCGTTTCCTCGGCCGGCGCCATCGGACTGACCCAGCTGGGACTTTCGACCGCACGCGGCACCGCGCAGGCACTCGGTCTGCCGCGCCCGGATCAGGATGATCTGTTCGAGCCGGCAGGGAATACGGCGCTGGGAGCCGCCACGCTGCGCGCGCGACTGGTTCGGTTCGATGATCAGCTGGCCGTCGCACTGGCCGCATACAACGCGGGGCCCGCAGCGGCACAGCGCTGGCTGCCCGAGGAAGCGCGCGACAGCGACATCTGGATCGAGAATATTCCTTATAACGAAACCCGCGAGTACGTTCGTCGAGTGCTGTGGAACGGCGTTGTCTACGCCTGGCTGCTGACGAATGAAACACCGGTAGACACACGCTATTTGCTGGGCAGCGTCGGCAGCACGAGCGCCCCCGGACGTTAGCGGCTACCCGGCCGTGACGCTGATCGAATGGTGCTGGCGGACGGATTCGAACCGCCGACCGGCTGATTACAAATCAGCTGCTCTACCAACTGAGCTACGCCAGCGCCGGAGGCATTATAAGCCGCGCGGATCCGATATGGCCTGATCGTCAGCCGCAACTGCTGTGACGTCCGTGCTCATCGCAGCGGTGCAGCACAGCGCCTCGCACAATTACTCCCCGCCGCCCGCACAAACGGCGAATTGCAGTTCAGGATCGACCTCGATGACCGGCAGTTCCGAGCGATCGAATGCTCGCCCGCTGCGTGCCGTCACATCAAGCCAGAACACCTCTCCAGGCTGCGAACGATTCACCACGACGGGCGCCAGCCCGAGCGCTTCGACGTCGGAAAACCGCTGCGTGGCGCGCGCCCGCTCGCTGAACACTCCGAGTGAAATGATATTGCCGTTGTCACCATCGGCAATCACGTAGGCTTCGTTGATACCTTCGGCGCCGAGTCGCTCCACGATGCGTGCCGCTTCGGTCTGCGTCTCGATGGCATCGATGTACACCCAATAACCGAGCCAGACTTCACCCTGCGCAGCACGCTGCTGCGCCTGAAACCCGCTTGCGGTCAGGGCCGACACAGCATCTTCAACGTCCACGCGATTGGGGAACGGGCCGACGCTGACGCACTCGCGCTGCGCGGTCGATTCCGCCGGCGCAGCGGACGCCGCAGTGTCAGGCACAGTGCCGGTCGCAGATTGATAGATTTCGATCCCAGGGCCACCCGGCCGGATCGGCCGCGTCGGCAGATCCGCACCGGAAAACCAGGCGTGCCACGCCGCAAAAGCGAGATTGGCAAGGACCAGCACGAGAAAGAAGATTCGCATCAATCCGAACTTCGCTGCTCAAACAATATCGCCAGTCCTTCGAAAACCAGATTGGGGCAGATCTCGAAGCCACTTGCAAGCCACGGCGCCAGTACGCCTGCATCTCCGCCTGCAAGCATCACCCGCGGTCGCTGCAGATGCGCTGCCAGTGCATTCACGCAGCGATCGACTGCGGCGGCACAGGCGAGGGCGCCCGAAAGGGCGAGCGCCTGGTCCGTGTCGGTCGCAAAGATTGCCAGTCCCTGAGGCGGATCCCTGACCGCCAGCGCGCCGGCGGAAACGTCTGCCGTGGCGCCGAACAATGCAGTGCGCTGCAGTGCCAGCCCCGGGAGAATCAGGCCGCCCAGATGCACACCATCGCTTTTGACTGCATCGATCGTCAATGCCGTTCCGGCGTCGACGACGCAAACAGGCGCCGGCGATTCGCTTGCGCGAACTCGCGCGAATGCCCCGAGCATCGCTGCCCATCGGTCGATACCCAGTCGTTCTGGCCGGGCATACGCGTTGCGCACTCCGCCAGCCTCGGCTGTCGTGCGGGCAAACCAGATACGTTCCGGGCGCTGTCGGGCCAGCGCCTGCTTCAGCCGTTGTTCGAATTCGCGACCGGCAACATTGCTGACTACGATTCGCTCAACGTCCTCTGAGGCAGCCTCGCACAGCGCGGCGAGCGCTCGGTAGCCATCGCGGTCGCGCTGCGCGAAATGCGTTACGCCAAGCTCGCCGGCGGTGCTCACAACCCACTTCAGCCGCGCGTTTCCCGCGTCCACGAGAAGCAGATTCATCGCGTATGCACGCTCGCGTCGCCGGCTAACACGCGTTGCGTCTGACCCGCCTGATCGACTATCAGCAAGGCGCCGTCGTCGTCGATGCCGCTGGCGGTGCCCTCCAGAGAAGTCTGTCCGGACCCGACGCGAATCGTCTTGCCGCGCAGGTAGTCCCGGGTTTGCCAGCTGCGCAACCATGACGATGCGGCATCCGCGTCAAAACTCCCAAGCAGCATGCCGAGTCCGGCTGCGATGCCGCTCGCCAAAACGTTGCGACTGCAGACTTGTCGATCGCCGGCAGCAGTTCTCAAATCCACTGCGCCGGCACGCCAGTTGGAGACATCGGCGAGAACGTCATCCGAAACAGTCAGATTGATCCCGACACCGACGACGACATGGCACAACCCATGCGACTCGATACGCGACTCAACGAGCACACCACCGAGCTTGCGCCCGTTCCAGATGAAGTCGTTCGGCCATTTGAGCTGAACATCGATT
>JASFSB010000130.1:0-6141 GCA_050114615.1 Gammaproteobacteria bacterium | reverse complement strand
CCCGTCGCCGCCGCCGTCCAGCGCAATGCGCGGTTCATATTGCAGGTGCTCGAAATGCGGGTCATTGCTGCGAATGTACGGCGGATTACAGCAAACAAAATCGAATCGTCGATCGCCACTACGGCTGAACCAGTCCGACTCGATCCATTCGATCTCCAGACCGAGTCGATGGCCATTCGCTCGCGCAACGGTGAGCGCATTGGCGCAGACATCGATGCCGACGACCTGTGCCTGCGGACACGCATACGCCAAAGCGAGCGCAATTGCACCACTGCCCGTCCCGAGATCAGCCGCCTGAAATACGGCCGACGACGCACGCTCGAGCACCGTCTCGACAATGAGCTCGGTTTCAGGCCGCGGAATCAGCACATTGGGATCCACCGTCAACTCGAGCGCGTGAAACCCCCGGCTTCCTTCTATGTAGGCCAGCGGCTCTCCTGCGCTGCGCCGCCCGACGATCGTTCGCAAACGCCGCCAGGTCGGCGCGCTCAGTTCGGCGTCGGGTCGGGCATAGAGAACGGAATCATTCAGCCCCGCTGCCAGGCGCACCAGCGCGCGCGCTTCACTGCGTATTTCGCCGGGCTCCTCGATCGCGACATGCAGCCCCCGATGCAGCCGGGCTTCGGCGAACGCCAGCGCCGCCGTAACCGTCCCGGACTCGGCGCGGTCGGTCACTGTCGGACGCGCAGATCTCATCGCTCGTCACTGAGCTGCGCAAGCGCGTCCGCCTGGTGCTCGGAGATGAGCGGCTCGATGATTTCATCGAGGTCGCCGTCCATGATCTCCGGCAGGCGATACAGGTTCAGATCGATGCGATGGTCGGAGACTCTGCGCTGCGGATAGTTGTATGTGCGAATGCGCTCGGATCGATCGCCGGATCCAACGAGCGACTTGCGCGTCTGCGCGGTTTCGGCCTCTCGTCTGGCCTGCTCGGCATCATGCAGCCGGGCCTTCAAAAACGACATGGCCTTCGCGCGATTTTTGTGCTGTGAACGCTCTTCCTGGCATTCGACGACGATCCCCGTCGGCAAATGCGTCAGCCGGATCGCGGAATCGGTCTTATTGACGTGCTGGCCGCCAGCGCCCGAAGCGCGAAAGGTATCCTCGCGCAAATCGGCTTTGTTGATCACGATCTCTTCGAGATCTTCGGCTTCCGGCATTACCGCCACAGTGCAGGCAGAGGTATGAATCCGGCCCTGGGACTCGGTTTCGGGAACACGCTGAACCCGGTGCGCACCGGATTCGAACTTGAGCTTCGAGTATGCGCCTTCGCCTTCGATCCGGCAGATGATTTCTCTGAAACCGCCATGCTCGCCCTCGTTGGCACTGAGCACACTCAGACGCCAGCCCTTGCGTTCCGCGTAACGGCTATACATGCGAAACAGGTCACCGCTGAACAACGCCGCTTCATCGCCCCCCGTGCCGGCGCGAATTTCGAGGAACAGATTAGCGTCATCGTTCGGATCCCGCGGGATCAGATGCAACAGCAGCTGGTGCTCGAGCTGCTCGAGACGCTCGCTGACAGCCGCGTTCTCCTCCTCGCCGAGTGCGCGCAGGTCGGCGTCGTCGCTTTGCATCAGCTCGTCGGCCGCAGCGGCATCCTCGAGGAGCGCCTCGTAGCTTTTGTAATCCACAACGATGGGCTCCAGGCGCGAATACTCCCTGGACAGGTCGCGAAATCGATCCGTATCGGCCATCGTCTCGGGTTCGGCCAGCAGATGGGCGATCTCCTCGTAGCGGTCACTGATGACGCCGAGTTTGTTGCGGATAGACGGTTTCACGCCCGCGTTTCAGCCCTGCGCGGCGACCGTCGATACGATGTGGATATCACGCTGCGGATACGGAATCGACAATCCGTTCTCATCGAGCGCGTTCTTGATCCGCTCGAGCATGTCGGCGCGCGTGGCCCAGTAATCGGCGCTGGCGACCCAGGGCCGCACTGCGAAATCGACGGAACTCGCACCGAGTTCGAGCAACATGACCACCGGCGCGGGATCTTTCAGCACACGCTCGTCAGCCTCCAGGACGCCCATCATGATTTCGCGTGCGCGGTGAATCGCGTCACCGTAGCCGACGCCAATGACGAGATCGATACGGCGCGTATCTTTGGCTGAGAAATTCGTGATCGTCCCCCCGTAGATGAGCCCGTTCGGGACGATGACGACGCGATTGTCCGGGGTTCTGATATCCGTCTTGAAGATGCCGATTTCCTCGACCGTGCCCGATACGCCCGCCGCATCGATGAAGTCACCGGCTTTGAATGGCCTGAACATGACGAGCATGACGCCGGCTGAGAAATTGGACAGTGAATCCTTCAGAGCCAGACCGACTGCCAGACCGGCAGCACCGATAATCGCGAGGAAGTTGGTCGTCGGAATGCCGAGAACGCCGGCGGCGGTAAGCAGCACGAGGACCATTAGCGTCACGCGCAGCACGTTGCCCAAAAAACCGCTCAGCGTCGAGTCGACGTCGGCCTTCGTCATTGCCGCACGGAGCCAGTGCACGATCAGACCGACAATCCATCGTCCGATGACGAATACGGCGAGTGCGGCAAGCACGCGCCCGCCCCACGTCGCTGCCAGGGATGTCAGCGTTTCCGGGTCGAATCTTTCCAGTAGTTGTTCCATTCGTGAATATCCTGGTCGGGGTGTGTGTATTCGAGTCTCCTGCGGCGGAATTCTGTCGTACATCGCCACGCTTGGAAAGCGAGATTTCGATGCCCGACAGAGGGGATTCAGCTGCGGTATAGTGGCGACACGTATCGCGACACTCGTATGAGCCCTGTCAGATGAGGCATCCGCTAGCCGTCATTGCAGCATTATTACTGGCTGGTTGCGCATCAGTCCCTGCACCAACGAGCACGGGCTCGCGCGTAGCCGTCGATTCCCTGTACGTTCTGGCCGAAGTGGCGCTGCAGGAGGGGCGCGCCGAAGATGCGACGCGCCTGTTACTCGAGGCCGCGGAAATCTCCGCGGATCCGCTGCTCGCAGAACGCGCGGCACGACTCGCAGAGGAATCCGGGCTGACCGAACCGGGCCTGCGCGCGGTCGCTCGCTGGTCGCAGCTGGCGCCTGCCGACGACCGCTCGACGTGGTTCCGCGGTATTTTCAACATGCGAACGGGGCGGCTCGATGCTGCAGCGGCCGATTTCTCGGCTGTCATCGATGCATTACCGGCAGCGAGTACCGGGTCCGGGCTGGCGCTGGCATTCGAAGCCATCGCCGATGAGGCAGACGCCGGTGCCGGCACCTACATCATGAACGCGCTCGTCGAATCCCATGCAGGCTTCGCCGAAGGCCACTACGCGCTGGCCCGCCTTGCACTGCGTTCCGGCGACTTCGATCTGTGCCTTCGACATGCGCGCGAAGCCGCGCGGATGGAGCCGGACTGGCTCGACGCTCAGCTATTGCTCGCTCGTGCACTGCTCGTCGGTGGCAGCACACAGGAGAGCCTCGAACTCGCTCGCAAACTCGCCGCCGCCAATCCCGAGCCGCCGGTCCGCCAGCAACTCGCTGAACTGCTGCTTTGGGCAGGCGAGCGCGATGAAGCAGAAACCATTCTCAATGAAATCGTGGTCGAGAACCCCGAACTCGTCGACGCCCGACGAGCGCTGGCTTTCCTGCACCTGGCAAGAAACGAACTGGACAAGGCTCGCGAGCAGTTCGAGGATCTGCGCAACAGAGAGTCGTACAGCAACGAGGCGTTCTACTATCTGGGACGAATCGCCGAAGGTCAGGGCAATCAGCTGCGAGCCACGCGTTCGTATGCGCGCGTAACCGAAGGCACTCACGTCGTCGAAGCACAGCTGCGGATCGCGCGCATGATGTTCGAGCAGACCGGCGACGAAACTGCCGCACTCGATCATCTGCGGGAATTCGGTAACGAGAATTCAATCTTCGCGACGGACATGATCGTTGCACGCAGCGATATCCTGATGCAGCTTGGCCGAACCGACGCGGCCTTCGATCTCATCAACGAAGCGCTGGAGGCATCGCCGTCCGATACGGCGCTGCAATTTGCCCACGTCCAGCTGTTCACGTCGATGTCACAGGCAGCCAGCGACACGGGCGACCTCGCTCGTGCCGAGGATATTCTCAATGAAGCGCTCGATCTGTATCCGGGTAACGTGAATCTGCGGTATTCGCTGTCGCTGCTTTACGAGAATCAGGGACGCAATCGCCGCGCAGCGGCGCAACTCGCCGAGCTCGTGGAAGACGAGCCCGACAATCCGGCGTTACTCAATGCCTACGGGTATCTATTGACGGACGAGTTCGAGCGCCACGCGGAAGCCCGTGACTACATCGCCCGCGCCCTTGCGATGGACCCGGACAATCCGGCGATCATCGACAGCATGGGCTGGGTATTGTTCAAGCAGGGCGACTACACCGCAGCGCTCGACTACCTCGCCCGCGCCTACCGCCTGTACAACGATCCGGAAGTCATCGCCCACCTCATCGATACGCACTGGGCGCTGGGTAATCTCGACGAAGCGCGCGCGTTGTTCGAAACGGGCTCGGCCGAGTTCCCCGACAGCCGACACATCCTGGAGATCCGCCAGCGTCTGTTCAAATGAGACTGCCGCGCTCGCTCGCTGCCGTCGCCGCGCTGCTGCTCGGCGGCTGTGCCACCCCGCCGGCTGACACAGCCGCACCGCCGGATTTGTCGTTTGCAGAGCGCGAGCTTCAGCTGCGTGCGGTCCCGAGCTGGGAGATGCGCGGCAGAATTGCCGTAGATACCGGCAGCGACGCCTGGCAGGGTCGA
This sequence comes from Gammaproteobacteria bacterium, assembly GCA_050114615.1. Lineage (GTDB taxonomy): Bacteria > Pseudomonadota > Gammaproteobacteria > Steroidobacterales > Rariloculaceae > JAHEEO01. The sequence continues at coordinate 1,380 of JASFSB010000130.1, read as the reverse complement.
TTTACATGGTGGCAGGACACCGATGCGCTGCGTGTGTTCATCCGCGGCCCGCTCAACACGCGGCCGGTCGAGATTTCCGGCAATGGCGATGCGCTGACGGTGCGTGTACAACGCGAAACGCGCATTCTCGACGACCCGGAATCACAGCTGTCGGAGCTGCTCGGATGGTGGCTGCCGATCACGAGCCTGCCGAACTGGCTGCTCGGCCTGCCGGATGATCGCTACCCGGCCGCGACGATGGTACTGGCAAATGCCAGGCTCAGCACGCTCGCGCAACGTGCATGGCAACTCGAGTACGGAGAGTATGCGCACCAGGACTTTGCGCAGATACCTGCGAGCATCCGGCTCACAAACGCGCCGCTCGAACTGATCGTCACGATCGACGCATGGAACCCGCTTTCTTCTGCTACGCCTTGAACTCGACCACAGCCGCCGCGCACAATAGCGCCGTCCTTCGGTTGGGGTGTAGCCAAGTGGTAAGGCAACGGGTTTTGATCCCGTCATGCGCAGGTTCGAATCCTGCCACCCCAGCCATCCATGAGCTGATTTGGGGATAGAAAGCTGGATACGAGCAGATTCACACTTTTCTCCGGCAACGCCCATCCGAAGCTTGCCGAGGACATCGCATTCCACCTCGGAGAGCCGCTTGGCCGAATCAACGTCGGCCGGTTCAGCGACGGTGAAGTCAGCGTGGAAATTCTGGATAACATCCGCGCGCACGAGGTGGTCGTCGTTCAGCCGACATGTCCGCCGACCAACGAAAACCTGATGGAGCTCCTCGTCATCGCCGACGCCTGTAAGCGCGCCTCGGCGGCGCGCATCACGGCACTCATTCCCTATTTTGGCTACTCCCGCCAGGACCGTCGCACGCGCGTCGCCCGCGTGCCCATCACGGCCAAGCTCGTTGCGAATCTGATCGCCACCGCCGGATTCGACCGCGTAATTACGGTCGACGTTCACGCTGATCAGATTCAGGGCTTCTTCGACATTGCCGTCGACAACGTCTATGCCTCTCCGGTGCTGCTCAGCGATTTGTGGAAGCAGCAATATACCGATCTCGTCGTCGTCTCTCCCGACGTCGGCGGTGTCGTGCGTGCCCGGGCGCTGGCGAAGCGGCTCGACGATGCCGATCTGGCGATCATCGACAAGCGCCGCCCTCAGCCCAATTCAGCCGAAGTCATGAACATCATCGGCAAGGTCTCCGGAAAGACCTGCATTCTGATCGACGACATGATCGACACTGCCGGCACATTGTGTCAGGCGGCAGCGGCACTGAAGGAACGAGGCGCCGTGCGCGTCGTCGCCTATATCTCCCATCCGATTCTATCGGGGCCCGCGGTCGAGCGAATCGCGCAGTCGAGCCTCGATGAGGTCGTCGTA
>JASFSB010000129.1:0-6219 GCA_050114615.1 Gammaproteobacteria bacterium | reverse complement strand
AATCCGAATATTCGAAAAATAGCTTTCGTCAGTCAGATTGTTGATTCCGACGAAAGGTGACAGCCGCGCCGAACCGCTTTCAAAGTCCGCGCCAATGCGCAGATTCGCAAGGGTGTAGCCGTCGACACGTACTGAATTCGAATCGTTTGCGAACTGTTCGCCGACGCGCATCGCATCGAGTGATGCGAACCAGCCGCGCGGATGCGTATAAGTAATCTCGGCGAACAACACCGAATCGGCGATGCCCGGAATATCGTTGCCGCTATAGTTGTCCCCGTCGAATGTCACGTAATTGTCGAATTCGAAATCGGACACGGTGTAGGACAGCGTCGTTCGAAGTCGGCTCGTTGGTTCGGAAACGAGCGAAAACTCGACGCCAGTGCGACTCGACGAGCCGGCGTTACGGAAAAACTCGCGTCCCGACTGGCTCTCCCAGGGCAGCAGTTCGTTATCGACCTCGATATCGAACACGGCGACCTCAAACAGGTTGCGTTCGCCAAACGAGCCGCGAAGACCGACTTCGAGGTTTTCGGCTGTCTGCGAGTCCAGGCTCTGGTTGAAGCCACCTGAGGCATCTGAATTTGCGAGTTCGGTCGTCGTCGGCGTCTCGAACGATGTCGAGAAATTCGCATAGATATTGAGCGCGTCGGTCAGTGCGACATTGATTCCGAGCATCGGACTCGTGTCGCTGAACTTGAGCGTGCCGGAGTCGTCGAAGCCGTCGGCGAAGTATCGGTCGCTGACGTCATATTCGACGTCGTTGAACCGAATACCGAAACTGAGCGCGATCGTATCGCTCAGCTCCAGTACGTCCTGTACGAAGATGCCGCGACTCTCGACCTGTTCATTCTGATCGAAGACGAGTGGCCCGCGAGTGCCGAAATTGTTGTCGAAACGCATCCGGTCGTCGTCCTGGCTATCGATGTCGAAGCCAATCAGGAGTTCATTATCGAGTCCGCCAAGCTGTCCGCTGTAGGCGTAAGTCAGGCCAAATCCGGCATAGAAGCGGTCGAACTCGACCTGACCGCCGCTTCCGTTAACGGGCAATAGCGGCAGATTGGCCGAAAAATCGCGCCAGATATAGTGATTGCGCAACCTCACGCTGTGGTTCTGACCGATTGGCACCTCGTAGACGAAGCCGATTCGAGTCTGCTCGAGCGCTTCTCCGCCATTCATGCTGACGTTCAGGTCGCGGGCAGATCGCGGATCGGCCAGCGCCTGTGCGAGATTGATTCCGCCGGGATCGTCTGATACCGGCTGATCCGTGTAATTGAATACGGTCGTGAGTTCCTGGTCGTTGCGCAGATCGAAACGCAGCCGCGCGGAGAGCTGCGTGCTTTCCGCGTTGCTCTGCGCACGGTATCCGTCGAGTTCAGATTCCGATGCACTGACGACATAGCCCACGGCGCCCGCCGTTCCGGCGACCTTGGCCTGCAGCTTGCGGAAACCGTAATCACCGGCGGAAGCGCGTATCTGAGTGACGTGGTCTTCGGGGGGTGCTTCCGTCGTGATGCTGATAACGCCGCCTGAGGCATTCCCGTACATCGAGGAACTGGGTCCGCGCAGTACTTCGATCCGCTCCGTGGAGCCGAGATCGATACTGTCCACTGAACCCTGACCATCCGGCAGCGTTTCCGGAATGCCATCCACGAGGATCTTGATCCCGCGAATACCGAAAGCAGCGCGCGCCCCGAAGCCGCGGATCGCAACTCGCAGATCCTGCGCAAAATTGTAACGATTCTGCATGAATATGCCGGGAACGCGACTCAGCGACTCGTCGAGTGCAAGTTGCTGACGCGCAAGCTGGATGTCGTCCTGCTCGATGACGCTGACCGCCGCGGCCACGTTCCCGAGTGACTGATTGATCGGCGTCGCAGTAACGACGATTTCCTCGAGATCGCGAGGCTGCGCATGGACGGGGCCGGCGACTGCGGCCACGGTCATCGCGAGAGCGATGTAGCCGGGCCTCGTTACGCCCGTATGCCGAAGGTCATTCATATTCGTGCTGCTCCGATTCCCGGTCAAAAAAAAGCGCGGGCGAAAGCCTGATCGCGCAATTGACTATGATGACCGATATTCGCGTACTGGCGCAATCCGCCGGGGCTGACGCGAGCCCCGAAAGGCGACTTCGCAGTGCTATGATCGCGAGGTCGGGTATTGGGGAAACGGCATGAAGACGACGATTTCGCGACTGATGGGATATCTCGGCGCAGCGCTCGCCGCGACGGCAGCTGCTCAGCCAGGGGACGATTTCTCGACAGTCGAGATTACGGCGCATTCGGTTACCGAGGATATCTCCTATCTGGTTGGTCGTGGCGGCAATATCGGTGTCCTTGCCGGGCCGCAGGGCGTCGTGTTGATCGATACGCAGTTCGCGCCGCTGACAGGCAGGATCGTCGCCGCCGTCGAACGGATCACCGACGCGCCGATTCGGCTCGTCATCAATACGCACGTTCATCCTGATCACACTGGTGGCAATGAGAACCTTCAGACGATGGGCTATCCCGTCATCGCTCACGACAACGTCCGTGTTCGCATGGCACATGGGATTCGCGGCGGTGCCCCTTCCCCGGCAGCCGCACTGCCAACGCTGACCTTCAGCGACGAGCTCGATTTGTATGTCAATCAGGACGTTCGGCTGATCAAGGTGCCCGCCGCGCATACCGACGGCGACGTGTTCGTCCACTTCGCCGAGGCAGACGTGCTCCACCTTGGCGATGTTTTCAGAACGACCGGTTATCCGGTTATCGACGTCGATAACGGTGGCACCGCAGCAGGCACACTCGAAGCTTTGCAGGTCGCAATGGATCTCGCGGGACCTGATACGCGTATCATCCCGGGGCACGGGGATCTCTCGGCCGTCGATGACGTGCGCGAGTTCCGCGACATGATCTCGGTGGTGGCACGACGAGTATCGGATCTGATCGACCAGGGCATGACGCTGGAGCAGGTTCTTGCGGCTGCGCCGACGGCAGATCTCGATGAGCGCTGGGGCGGTTCGCCGGAACGTTTTCTCACCGGCCTGTACCAGTCGCTCGCTGCGGCAGGCGACTAGTTGGCGGAATCCGCCGGCACCCCGATAGTCGCCATATATCGGCCGGTGGCGGGCGCTGAAGCATCCCATGAGGCGATGCGTGCGGCCGGCTGCGAACTCGTGATCGAGCCGTTCGACAAACCGGGCAGGCAGCCCGGTGAAACGGCCCGGCAGGCTGATGTGCTGATGGGCGCGACTTTCCGCGGCGGTGTCATGAGCGCTGAGTGGTTCCGGCAATTTCCCCGCCTGCGTCTCGTATCGAAGTACACGATCGGCTATGACGATGTCGATCTCGATGCTGCGACTGCAGGCGGAATCGCCGTCACGCATTGCCCGACGGAGGCGAACTGGGGCGGCGTCGCTGAGGGTGCCATGGCAATGATGCTCGCGCTCATCAAGCGTCTGCGCGAACGCGATGCTGCGGTCAGGGCCGGCGGGTGGCGCGATCCGGCACTTGAGGGCCGCTACCTCGGCGCCCGTGAAGACGGTTATCCAGGTCTTACGGTCGGTATCATCGGGCTCGGACGTGCAGGGGGGCGCCTCGCGGAGCTGCTGCGTCCGTGGCGCGTTCGTCTGCTCGCCTGTGACCCCTACGTGGATGACGGCGTGTTTTCAGGTTGCGGTGCACGTCGCGTCGATCTCGAGGCTCTGCTGAGCGAAGCCGATATCGTGAGCGTGCATTGCTCACTGACGCAGGAGACTCGTGGCCTGATCAATGCGCAGACACTGGCGCTGATGAAGCCCGGCTCGGTGCTCATTAACACCGCCCGCGGCGGCATCGTCGATCTCGATGCCCTGCTGGCGGCACTCGACGCAGGCCGTCCGTCGCAGGCGGCGCTCGACGTTTATCCTCACGAGCCGATTCAGGATTACGATCGCTTACGTGATTTCGGAGACCGGCTATTGCTGTCGCCGCACATGGTCGCTGCCAATGATGGCGGCACGCTGCTTGCGGCCATTCCCTGGGCGACTCAGGCGACCTTCGATGCCTTGTGCGGCGTATTTCCGCAGCGTGTCGTAAACCCGGAAGTCAGGGAAGTATGGCTGCGCCGATATGCTTCCAGTCGCTTGCTCGCGTATTGCACAGAAGCGCAGTGAGCTGACGGGACGCCAGCGTGAAGGCTGCTTACTCTTCCCGGCGCGCCGTCTGGTCATGGGCATTGTTCGATTTCGCGAACTCGCCATTTACGACACTCGTCATCACATTCGTGTATGCAACCTACTTTACCGATGTGATCGTCTCTGACAGCAATCGTGGCACCGTACTGTGGAGCCGCGCCATTACAATCTCCGCAGTCATTATCGCCGTACTGTCACCTGTGCTCGGGGCGCTCGCGGATCGCGGCGGCTATCGAAAGCGTTTCGTCATTCTGTTTTCAGTAATCTGCATCGCCGCTACATGCGTTTTGTACTTCATCGAGCCCGGTCGCGCGCTCGAGGCGCTGCTGTTCGTCATTATCGCCAATGTCGCGTTCGAGTTTTCTATCGTTTTCTACAACGCTTTCCTGCCGGATATCGCGCCACCGGATCGCATCGGCAGGGTCTCCGGAATCGCCTGGGGGCTCGGTTTCTTCGGCGGGCTGCTCTCTTTAGTCGTGGCGCTCGTGGCGCTGGTATTTCCTGAGCAGCCATGGTTTGGTTTTTCGACTGACGGCGGTGAAAACATTCGCGCGACGAACCTGCTCGTCGCCGCGTGGTTCGTCGTTTTTTCCATACCTTTGCTGATTTGGGTCAGGGAGGACAAGTCGCGGATTTCCCCTGGAGGGCGCGTCATCGCCGACTCGATTCGCCAGTTGCGTTCGACTTTCGAGCAGGTCGGTCGGTATCGGCAGGTCGTCCGCTTTCTCATCGCGCGACTGATCTACAACGATGCGTTGGTAACCGTATTTGCGTTTGGTGGTATCTACGCAGTAGGCACGTTCGGGTTTACGGTGCAGGATGCGCTGATATTCGGCATTGTGGTCAATCTTGCGGCGGGCGTCGGTGCGACGGCTGCGGGATATCTCGATGACCACATAGGTGCGAAACGAACTATCGTAATTTCTTTGGTCGGGCTGATCGTCGGTTCTGCGCTCGCGCTGCTGGCTCGACAGGAAGCGATGCTATGGCTGGCCGGCGTACTGATCGGGATTTTTTCGGGGCCGAGTCAGGCGTCGAGCCGGTCGCTGATGGCTCGTTTTGTGCCGCCGGACCTGGAAAACGAATTCTTCGGATTTTTTGCGATGTCCGGCAAATTGACCGCTTTCGCAGGCCCGGCGCTGCTCGGCGTGCTCACGGGCTGGAGTGGATCACAGCGGGTCGGGTTCTCCGTTGTACTCGTGTTTTTCCTTCTCGGAATAGTGCTGCTGCTGCGGGTTGACGAGCGCGAAGGTGCAGCCGCCAGGCCCGCTGCTACCTGAGGATTTCCCAGGGGACGATGTCCACAACGGCGAGTAGTCTGCCGCTGGTCAGATCGATAATGGCACAGGCATCGTGCTTCGCTGACAGTATCGGAAGGAATCCGAGCGCTGATTCCGGCGCGTCCAGTCGCGCAATCGCCCGCTCCAGCTTTGCGGCGCCGGTCGCTGAAGTGCGAAGCAGATCCAGCGGATGCGCCGCCGAGACGGCCACATCGATGTCTTCCTCATAGGGCACCCACAGGGAAGGTCGCTGTTCGATGTCCGGCGCGCCGCCAAATACCGTCTCATCGATAAGTCTTTGTTGCTCTTCGATCGTTTCCGGCAGCCGGGCGCTCGCGAGCAAAGGGCCTGTCAACGGTTTGCGCAGCCAGGGAAATCGAGCAGACGAGTCTGCCGGAATGTCCTGCGCCGCAAGCACATGGAAACGATCCAGCGCGAAAACGGCATAATACGGACGCTCCTGGTACAGGACCGTGGTGCCGTAAATCAGTGCGCTGAGCTGCATGATCGCGATGAAAATGACATCGACGATGAGCAGCCGCTTTGCTGGCTTGAATACGATCAATGTCATTATCGGCCCGAGTACCAGATCTACACCGATCAGAACGCGGATGATCGACCAGGCACCTACTGCTGAGAAGAACGGGCTCGGATACCAGACAAGGAAGACGACACAGAATACCGTGCCGACTATGGTGAGGCTGAGCAGCAGGTGACTCGCGAAGGCGTGGAGACGACTGGTCGTGCTCAGCCAGCTGAATCGCAGGGAGTATTCGTGTATACGAT
>JASFSB010000128.1:0-6221 GCA_050114615.1 Gammaproteobacteria bacterium | reverse complement strand
AGATCCCGAACAGTCGACGGCAACCCGAGCCGCTGTCTGTTTAAATGTCGTAGTCGTCGAAATCTTCGAGATCCTGACGGGCGCGCTTAAGCTCCATGAGTTCTTCGAGTCTCTTTTTCTTCGCCACATGTTCACTCGTGCAGGCTTGCGTCAGTCCATCTGCCTCGAGTTCACTGAGCAGCTCTTCGATGTTGAGTTCGACGGAAGCATCACCAACATTGTCGGTGTCTTTCTCCTGGAGCGCTTCCGTCTCCTGAGTATCTTCCATGTCGTCCTGCTGTTCTTCGGCGGTATTGGCGTTCATTCCTCGTCTCCCTGAAGCAAACCCGCTGAGCGTGATCCTGACGCTCGTCCGGTTTATAAACCCAACGTCCGAAAATTGGCAACACCTAATTTCCGAGCCTGTGAACGGGCGCACGTGACATAGCGAAGGCGTTGCGCGCCCCCTGGAGCTTAGCCGACTAACTGATTGATTTGGAAGATAGGAAGGAGAATCGCCATCACGATCGCTAAAACGACCAGCCCCATCACGACAATGAGAACCGGTTCAAGAACTCCGAGCATCATACTGATCAGACTGTCCATCTCGCTTTCCTGATGCGCAGCCGCGCGCTCGAGCATGTGATCCAGTTCACCACTGGACTCACCGCTCGATATGAGATGAATCGTCATTGGCGGAAACAGCTTCGACTGCGCCAGCGAACGTCCGATAGGCGCCCCTTCGCGTACCTTGACGCTGGCCATTTCGATAGCTTCTCGCATTGGCAGGTTCCCGACGACGCTGGCGCTGATCCGCAGCGCCTCGAGCACCGGTACGCCGCTGGCGGTCGATATGCTCAGTGTGCGTGTAAAGCGTGCCGTGTTGACGCCTGTCGCGACTCGGCCAAACAGCGGGAACCTGAGCACGGTTGCGTGCCAGCGTCGCCGGATGGCTTCGTTCTTCAGCGCTCGATGAATGGCTACTGCGACGATCGCGACGACGGCGATGACCGCGAACCACCAGTTTTGCAGAAAATCGGACAAAGCGATCAGAATCTTCGTCAGCAACGGCAGTTGCTGGCCGGTTGTTTCAAATACGCCGACGACCTTCGGCACGATGAAAACGAGCATTCCGACAACGATGCTCAGGGCAAGCACGGTCAGCACGATCGGATAGATCATCGCCTGCGAGACCTTCTGCCTGAGCGTGTGGCGGGATTCGGTGTAGTCGGCCAGGCGCTCGAGAACGGCATCGAGTTGTCCGGCCTGTTCCCCGGCGTCGACTGTGGCCCGATAGACGGTCGGGAATGCACGCGGGAATTCGTCCAGTCCGCGGGCGAGCGACAGGCCCTCGAGAACCTTCGCCCGTACGCCCAGAATGATGCTCTTCAGGCGCGCCTTCTCAGTCTGCTCGCTGACGGCGTGCAACGCTTCCTCCAGCGGCAGTCCGGCATGCAGCAGCGTGGCGAGCTGGCGCGTTAACAGCGCGAGATCGAGGCTGCTCAAACCGCGTCGCAGCGAGATCCCGCCCGAATCGGGTCGTTCCTTTTCTTCGACGACGTCGACCGTTACCGGCATGAGCCGCTGCTCACGCAGCAGCTGACGGACGTGCCGCGCAGTATCGCCTTCCAGAACGCCTTTGCGTTCGCGGCCGCCGGCATCGAGTGCTACGTATTGATACGCGCCCATCGAACTCAGTCGACCTGCGTCGCGCGCAGCACTTCCTCCAGCGTGGTCGTGCCGCTGAGGACCTTGCGTACGCCATCGGCCCGAATACTCGGCCCACGTTCGCGCGCATGTCGTTCGAGCTCTTGTTCGGCAGCGCCGTCGTGAATCATGGTCCGCATGCGCGAATCCACCGTAACGAGTTCGTAAATGCCCGTGCGGCCGGTATAACTGTCGTCATCGAGCGGCCGGTAAATCGTCGGCGGATCCTGCGGGTCGCAGTCCATGAGCTGGCATTCGTAGCTGCTCGCCTGATGCGGCTCGCGCCGCTTTGGATCAAGTACGCGTACGAGGCGCTGGGCAAGCACGCCGATCAGGCTCGAAGACAGCAGGAATGGCTCGACCCCCATATCCCGAAGTCGTGTCACCGCGCCGACCGCGGTATTGGTATGCAGGGTCGCTAGTACCAGATGGCCGGTCAGACTGGCCTGCACGGCGATTTCAGCCGTCTCGAGGTCACGAATCTCGCCAACCATGACGACATCGGGATCCTGACGCAGAATCGCGCGCAGGCCGCGCGCGAAAGTCATGTCGACCTTCGTGTTGACCTGCGTCTGTCCGATTCCGTCGATGTGGTACTCGACGGGATCTTCCACGGTCAGAATATTACGGGTCTGGTCATTGATGCGCTCGAGCGCCGCGTAAAGTGTCGTCGTCTTGCCCGATCCGGTCGGACCGGTGACCAGCAGTATCCCGTGTGGCCGGTGGATCAGCGCATCGATCGAGGCCTGATCCTCAGCCGACATGCCGAGATGATTCAGGTCGAGCCGCCCGGCCTGCTTGTCGAGCAGACGCAGCACGACGCGTTCGCCGTGCCCCACCGGTGTCGTCGAAACCCGGACGTCGACGGCGCGACCGGCAATTCGGACTGAAATGCGGCCGTCCTGCGGAATGCGCTTCTCCGCTATGTCGAGTTTCGACATCACCTTGATGCGCGAAACGACGATCGGAGCGACCGCGCGGCGTGACTGCAGCGCCTCCTTCATCACTCCGTCGATGCGAAAGCGGACGACGAGCCGGTTCTCGTACGGCTCGATATGAATGTCGGATGCGCCGTCTTTCACTGCCTGTGTCAGCAATGCATTGATGAGTCGAATGATGGGCGCATCGTCGTCGCTGTCGATGAGATCGGAGGGTTCCGGCAGCTGCTGCGCAACGGCGAACAGATCAGGTCCGTCGTCGAGCCCCTCGACCATCGTCATTGCCGCATCGCTTTCGTAACCGCTTTGCACCGCCCTGTCGAAGCTCGCGGCGTCGACTTTTCTAAAGCGAACGGCACGCCCGAGAAACCGCCGGGTTTCCGCAAGACTGAGCGGGCTTGCATCGCTGCGATATATCGCGTGCGCGATTCCGTCTTCGAACGACTCGACGTAGACACCGTGGCGCTTGGCGAATGCGAACGGCAGTCGCCGGTGGGCGTCGCTTGCTGCGGATTGCTCAGCGATTTCGTCCGTGCTGATCACGGGGCTGTCCTGATCCAGGGGTAGCGTGTCGATAACGTCAGCCAATTTGGTCTGCCTCGGCCTCACTCAGCCGGCAATTCCGGCAGTATCGGGCGTACCTCGCGGCGCAGCAAAGGTATGTTGTCTTCAGCCTGCAACATCTGCATTTCGCGGATGCTTTGATAGCTGCGGCCGGTTACGACGCCCGCATCATTGCCATCACGCAGAATGGTCGGGCGGATGAAAACATAGAGATTCTTTCGAATGCGATTGGCGCTGCGGTTCTTGAACAGCCACCCGAGTCCCGGTACGCGAGAGATGCCCGGCACACCCTGCTCCGATTCGCGCAACTCATCGTCGGTCATACCGCCGAGCACCAGAATCTGACCGTTTTCGACGAATACGGACGTCGTAATCGAGCGCGTATTCGTGATCAGATCGACGGCTCCGGTCGCGCCAAATTCCACATTGGAAGTTTCCTGCTCTATCGTGAGAATCATTCCATCGCCGTCATTGATCTGTGGCGTAATGCGCAGGCTCGTGCCGACTTCCTCGCGTGAAATCGTCTGAAACGGATTGACGGAGCCCGCCGCGGCGCCGGTATTCGTGAACTGGCCGGTCAGGAACGGCACCTCACTGCCGACCTTTATCTCAGCTTCCTCATTGTCAATTGCGACGAGTCGCGGCGTGGAAACGATATTGTTGTTGCTGTCGCCGCGCAGCGTATTGAGAATCGCCGCCCAGCTCGTGCCGGTGTCTGTGATACGACCGATACCGGCTGTCAGCCCCTGAGCAATCGCGCCGATATTGGTACCATTCGTGCCGCTGGCGGCGCCGGCGAGCGGGACTACGCCGGTCGATCCGAGATTGGTCAGTGCAATAGGCTGATTGCTTCCTGAACCCTCCGCTATCCATGTGATGCCGAGTTCCGCTTCCTTCGATTCCGTCAGTTCGACGATGATCGCTTCGACCAGCACCTGATCTCGCGGAATGTCGATCTGGTCGATGATGCTCATGATGTCCTGTTTGAGTTTCGGCGGAGCATTGATGACGAGCGCGTTCGTTGCCGTATCCGACCAGATCGTCACACCGTCTGCGCCCAGCGTGCCCGGACTGGCTTCAGTTGCTGCCGTTCCACCGAACTGTTGTGCGAGCTTGGTCGAGAGCTCCTCGGCATCGGAATATTGGAGGTAACGCACTTCCGTCGAGGAGCCGTCTTCGATCGGTGTGTCGAGATGGACGATCACCGCTCGGTAACGAATTCGCGCGGGCTCTGTGCCACTCAGCAGAATGCTGTTGGTTCGCGCGTCGGCGATGAAGGACGCCGCCGGAGCGCCCTGTCCGGCGGCCGCAGTCGAAGCCAGTGACTGCATCGTGGCGACCACGTCCGCTGCCGAGGCGTTTTCCAGTCGCACGACCTCGACATCATTGCGGCCGGCGACATCCATGCGCCGAATGATTTCGGCGATTCGGTCGACATTGCCGGCCCGGTCTGAAATGACGAGCATGTTCGATTCGGGATGGGCCGCGAAATGCGCGATCTGCGCGATCAGCGGACGCAGTATCGGGACGAGCTGCGCAGCACCGACATTGTCGACGCGAATCGTGCGCGTCACGAATGCGTCGAGAACGGCGGAGTCGTCGCTCGGCACCTGGCGCGCCGTGGCATCGGGAATGACACGCACTGTATTGCCGTTTTCCACTGCCGCGTATCCATGCACCTGCAATGCCGCCAGATAGAGCTCGTAAAACCCGGCGGGGCTTACCGGAGTATTCGAGAACAAAGTGACTCGCGCATTGATGCGAGGGTCGATGATGACGTTTCGCCCGGTCACGTCCATGACGGATTGCGTGACTGTCCGGATATCGGTGTCCTGAAAATTCGGCGTGATGAGCTGAGCGTCATCCTGCGCTTCGGCACCGCCGAGCCAGACGAACAGCACGACTGCGATCGTTCGTGCTGCAGCAAATCGGGCGGTGCTGCGTGAGTCTGCGTTGTTCATGGTGTGCCAGTCGACCGGCAACGGCTATTGCCGACCATCGCTGAGTGCCTCCAGTTGAGTCGTATCGATAACAATTACCTGGGGGTTACCGTCCCGTAAAATCGTTACGTTTGCCATCGTGCTCTCGCCGAGCGCCTCGAAAGCCTGCAGTCCGCGGCTGGGGTCGTCGAGCTGAATACCGTTGATATCGGTGACGACGTCGCCGGGCTCGAGCCCCAGGCCGCTGAAGACTTCGGCTTCAGGCCCCGGCGTTACGCGAAAGCCGACGATTTGTCCGCCTTCGACATGCGGCGCAAACCGCATGACTCGCGTGATCTCCGTCGCGTTCTGGCTGATGACCTCGCGCAGCGGGGACGTATTCGTCTGGATCGGCGCCGCCGGCAGACTCGTGGCGGCGCGGCGAATATTCGCTCCGGCCTCGTCTTCTTCCGGCATGCGCAGCGTTTCGAGCCTGCCGCTGCGATTGAGCAGCACCCGGTCTTCATATACGTGGTGCAGACGGGTCCCGCTGACGCCTTCGATCGTCTCGCCGATCCGGTAGCGCTTGTCAGGCTGGTTGCCGTTGGCAATCATTGCATGGGACTCTTCGTCGACCTCGCGAACCACCACGCCGGCCAGCCGCAGGTTCAGGGACGTGTCGGGCGCGTCGACCGGGGTTGCTGCCGGCGGTGCCGCCGGTTCAGCGTCGGGCTCCGGGGCTTCGCCGAACAGATGAGATCGACGCAGGGCCTCGAAATCAGTACCCGCGCTGCGCTCGGGCAAGCCGCCCGCGCCTGTGGCGACGACCGGCGGCGGCGCCGCGTAATCCTCGCCGGGGAGCAGCTGCCACGTGATCCGGGAGAGCTGATACGCTATCGTGACGACGAGTACCGCAGCCACCACCGCTGGCAGCACGCGATTAGCAGCACTGACCCACTGCGCGGGCGTGCGTGAACCCAGAGCGTTCAGGTGTTCGGCGACGTTCATGTGCGGGCGGAAGCTGCCGGATCTCGAATTTGGCATCATAGGGTAGTGGCGCCGGAGCCCTCAAGCTGAATGTTGTCTAATGTGTCGCAGTATGACCAATATTTAA
>JASFSB010000127.1:0-6225 GCA_050114615.1 Gammaproteobacteria bacterium | reverse complement strand
CGGCAGCGCGCAGCGCTTCGCGCTGGACTTCATTGAGCCGGTCCCAGGAGCGCGCGGAGATCATGACCGGCTCGTACATGAACCAAAGCGCCGTCGACCCCGGAGCGGTAAAGCATTCGACCTGCTCATAGATACGATATGAGACGAAACTGCCAGAGCTCGTGTTGGCCGCATCGAGAACGCCGGTCTGCATTGCCGTGTAGATCTCAGAGCTCGGCATCGACGTAATCGAAGCACCGGCGGCAGCAAGCATCCGCTCGAACATGGGACCTGCCGCACGCGTGACCTGGCCGCGAATGTCGTCGGGGTCGAGAATACAGCCGTTCGTCGACACGAATCCCCCGGCGACCCATGCATCGGCCAGCACGATTGCGCCGGCTTCCTCGATGACGCGATGTATCTCCTGCATGAACACCGACTCGTTGAGGCGCTGCGCATGTGCGTGGTCCTTTACGAGGCCGGGCATTAAGGTCGCACTGAACTGCGGATGACGCCCGCTCGCATAATCGAGCGGCAGCGAAATCAGATCGACACGACCGCCGACCAGCGCCGCCCACTGGTCGCGGGCTTTCAGCAGAGCCTCGCCCGGATAGACCCGAACGTCGATTCCAACATCTGCAGCGCTCGCCTCACGCGCAATGATCTGCACCATCTCGTCACGAACGTCCCCGAGCGGCCACTGGTGTGAGGCAGACAGCACTATCGGGCCGGAGTCGTTCGAACAGCCGGCAAGCACACCGATACCGGCCGCGATCATCAACCTCAGCATTCGAGCTCTCATTTCCCCGGCCACCCCCTTAAGGCGAGAAAGATTCCACCGGGGCGCCCGCACGCCGGTCGATCGCCCCGCAGCGCTTCCGGCAGCTTAGTATGGGTTTGCGATCGGCAGCTCTTCCGCCGGGAACAGCGTAATGATCTTCGCCCCGTCAGGCATCAGCACGACCTCTTCCTCGATACGCGCCGCCGACACACCATCCGTTGCCGGGCAGTATGTCTCGACCGCAAACACCATCCCGACCTTCAGTTCGATCGGCTCGCGGAATGAAGTAACGCGCGAAATGAGCGGCCGCTCATGCAGCCCCAGGCCCAGGCCGTGGCAGAAATTCAGTCCGAACGCGTCGATTTCGCTCGGAAATCCGATCTCCTCGGCCATCGGCAGCGCATGGGCAACCTCGTCGCTGCCCATGCCCGGCTGCAGCAGCTCGATCGTGCGATCCATCCACTCGCGTGCCTTGCGATAAGCCTCGTGCTGCGCAGGGGTCGCCCGACCGACGCCAAACGTACGGTAATAGCACGTTCGATATCCGACGAACGACTGGATCACATCGAAGAATGCCTGGTCACCCGGGCGGATCAGGCGATCCGTAAAATTATGCGGATGCGGTGAGCAGCGCTCGCCGGCGATCGAATTGATCGCCTCGACGCAGTCCGAACCCATCTCGTAAAGGCGCGACGTGGCCAGCGCAACGATATCGGACTCGCGGACGCCGGGCTTCAGCGCTTCGGAAATGTCCTGGTAAACACCATCGACCATCGCCGCAGCCATGTTCAGCAACGTGATTTCGTCGATGTTCTTGACTTCGCGCGCGAGCAGCATCGTCTGCTGGCCATCGCGGACCTCGATGCCCTGCTTCTGCAAAGCGAACAGCATCGGCGGCTCGACGACATCGACACCGATCGGCATGTCCGCGACGCCCTCTTCCTCGAGAATCGCTTTGATCTCTTTGGCGGCATCGTCCATGAGCTGGTGATCGGCACCCGTCGCCCCGCGCATGCCGAGCAACCCGGCGCGGCAATGATCCGGCTCGAGCCAGGGCGCCCAAAGGCGATGATGCTTTGCTGCAGAACCAAAATCCCAGATATAAGGCTCTCCGTTGCCGGTCAGCAGCGAGTATCGGATCAGCTTGTCGCGGGCCCATTCACCGATCACCGTGCTCGTCGTATACCGAACATTGTGCTGATCGAACGAAAGCAGCGCCCCGAGGCCGGAATCGGCCAGGGCTGCCTTCGTGCGTGCGAGACGGTACTCATGCAGGCGGCGAAAATCGACGCGTTCTTCGAAATCGACTGCGGTATGCCCCGGCGCCTGCAGCGGCCGATCCCAGCGATGGTGCGGATCGATCTGATCGGCAGTCACTCGATACGGCTCCTGAAGCCGCGAGGGCGCCGTACGGGCCTTCTTCGACCGCCGCTTGGCGGCCGCCCTGCCTGCCGTCTTACTGGCGGTCTTACTGGCGGTCTTACTGGCGGTTTTCCTGCCTGTCTTCCTGCCTGTCTTCCTGCTGATCGTCTTTGCGGCTCGTTTCGTTCGCGCCTTCCTGCTGATTTTCTTAGTCGCCATGCGTAAGCCTGTATTTCAGTGATTTCCGGTCGCGACGGTGCGACGCGACGGCGGGTATCGATACCGCCTGAGGCTATCTTGCCTTCCCATGAGACGTAAGGCAATTGGCGCTGTCCGCGCGGAAAAGGCGTGAAAGCAGCGACAAGACGTCCTGCCTGCAAAGGCATTCGTCGAGCATTGTGACACAGGTTCTAGTGAGATCTGGGGTCGCTTAGGCTACACTTCCGCCAGGTTGCGTGGCCTGCATCCGGCGTATCTCGCGGGGATTCGTCGCGCTTCTCCCGTAAAAATTCAGATAAAGGCAAGAACGTAAGTGGACTCAATATCCGTGACGCCCGCAGCGACCGAGCCGCAGGGTGGCCTGACGCCGGATACGCGGCTGAGGCTTTACCGCCTGATGGTCGAATGTCGTGCTCTCGAGCAACGCGCATACGATCTGTTCATGCAGAACCTCATCAAAGGCACGAGTCATCTGGCTCTCGGCCAGGAGGCCGTAGCCGCAGCTTTCGGCGTGGCGATGCGGCCCGACGATTACACGTACTGCACGTATCGTGGCCATAACCACACCTATGTGCGCGGCGTATCCATGACAAAGATTCTCGGCGAATTGATGGGTAATTCCTCGGGCCTGATGCGCGGCAAGGGCGGCTCGATGCATCTGACGAGCCTCGAGCACGGCGTCATGGGATCGTACGCGATTATCGGCGCACACATGACCATTGCAAACGGCGCTGCCTGGTCGGCGCAGTATCGCGGCACCGAGCAGGTGGCCGTGTGCTTTTTCGGCGACGGCACGACGAACATCGGCGCGTTCCACGAGGCGATCAATTTCGCCGTCATCTGGAAGCTGCCGGTCGTTTTCGTCTGCGAAAACAATCTCTACATGGAATACACGTCGATCTACGACGTGACCGCGGTCGAGCATCCGGCTGCAGATCGCGCGAGTGCTTACGGTCTGGAGCCGGTCCTGATCGACGGTAACGACGTCGACGTCGTTTACCGAACCGCGCAGCGCGCCATCGACCTTGCGAGACGCGGCGGCGGTCCCAGCCTCATCGAGGCGGAAACCTACCGCCATGGCGGCCACTCACGAGCCGACCCGGGCACGTATCGTCCAAAGGAAGAAGTCCAGGAATGGCTGGATAAAGACCCGATTCCGCTGTATCGCTCGAGACTGTTGCAGCTCGGTATCCCCGAGGGAACTCTGATGAGTATCGACTCGGAAACGGAAGCAAAAATCGACGCAGCAACCGAGGAAGCGCGCAACGCGCCTCCCGCGGATGTGGAAATCTGCATGCAGGATGTCTGGGCCGACGGAGGTAACGCGTGGCGCAATTAACCTACAGGGAAGCAGTAACCGAAGCGATGATGCAGGAAATGCGTCGCGACGCGAGTGTCGTATTTCTCGGTGAAGACGTCGCCGACGCAGGCGGTGTATTCAAGACGACTGTCGGCCTGCTCGAGGAATTCGGAGAAGAGCGCGTTCGCGACACTCCGATCTCGGAACAGGCGATTCTCGGCGCGACGATGGGCGCCGCGATGACCGGCTTGCGTCCCGTTGCGGAAATCATGTTTTCCGACTTCTTCGCGGTTTGCTGGGACCTCGTTGCCAACGAGATCGCCAAAACACGCTACATGACGGACGGGCAGGTCACGCTGCCGCTCGTGATTCGTTCCGGCAACGGTGCCGGCTCGCGATTCGGCGCACAGCACTCGCAGTCCGTCGAAAACTGGGCGATGGCGATACCGGGCCTGAAAATCGTGGCGCCGGCGATGCCAGGAGACGTCAAAGGGCTGCTCGCTGCGGCCATCAGAGACCCCGACCCGGTATTGTTTTTCGAGCAGAAATCGCTGTATGCAACGAAGGGCGAAGTTCCCGACGGCGAATATGTACTCGACCTCGGCAAGGCCAATGTGCTGCGCGAAGGCTCGGACGTCACGATCGTCGCGCTTGCGCTGATGGTGCCGCGCGCACTGAAGGCTGCCGAAACCCTGCAGTCCGAGCACGACATCAGCGCTACGGTGATAGACCTGCGCACGCTCGTTCCGCTCGACACGCAGACGATCCTCGCTGAGGTCGCGAAAACAGGGCGCATGGTCACTGTCGAAGAAAACCCCCGCCTGTGCGGCTGGGGGGCAGAAATCTCGTCGATCGTGGCTGAAGAGCTTTTCTGGGACCTCGATGGCCCGATCGTGCGGGTCACGACTCCGCACGTGCCATTGGCCGCGGCGGATCACATGGAAGATGCGATGGTGCCGAGCGCCGAACGCATCGTCAAAGCCGTACGCGAACTCGTGGATTAGGCCAATGGATGTAATCATGCCGCAGCTCGGCGAAACCGTCGCCGAAGGGACGGTCGCCAACTGGCACAAGAGTGTCGGCGACACCGTCGCCAAGAACGAGATTCTGCTCGATGTCGAAACCGACAAGGTTTCGATGGAGATTCCGGCGCCAAAAGCCGGTGTGGTCCATGAAATTCGGGTCCCGGCGGGCGAAACGGTCGACGTCGGCACGGTGCTCGCAATCATCCTCGCAGAAGGTGAGGACGCACCGACGGCACAACCAGCGGCAGCGCCCGCAACGGCTGACAGCGATCAGGCCGATGCTGCGCCGGCGCCAGGCAATGCGGACGAACCGACCGTCGTCGAACCGACGGCGATTTCCGCCATGCCGAGGCAGGGCAATATCCGGCTCTCGCCCGCCGTACGCAGACTCGTTTCCGAACACGAGCTCGACGTCGCAGAAATCACCGGTACCGGCCGCGACGGCCGCGTTACACGGCGCGACGTCATCGCCTATCTCGACAGCGGAATGGCCCATGCCACGGAACAGGTTGACGTGAGTTCGCATCCGCTTGGCGATACCGTCATCGCGCAGCAGGTCGCCAGCGAACCCGCACGCGAGCGTTCCGCATCTGCGCCGGAGATGACCGCCGGGCGGATTCCGTTCAACCGCATACGGCGAATGACCGCGGATCACATGGTCAGGTCCAAAGCCACGAGCCCGCATGTTCTGCAGGCAGTGGAGGTGAATTTTGGCAACGTCGACCGAGTCCGCCTGGCCGTTCGCGAGAGCTTCAAGGCCGATAACGGATTTTCGCTGACCTACCTGCCGTTCATCGCGCACGCCGTCTGCCGCGCGCTCGCCGAGTTTCCACATGCAAACGCGAGTGTCGAGGACGAGGCGCTCGTGCTTCACGAGCACGTGAATCTTGCGATCGCGATCGACCTCGGTCCGGAAGGACTCGTCGCACCGGTGGTCAAGTCGGCTGAGGACATGACAGTCACCGAACTGGCCCACGGCATTCAGGATCTGGCGAAGCGCGCTCGCAGCAATCGCCTCAAACCTGACGATCTTTCCGGCGGAACTTATACGCTGTCGAACTCCGGCACGTTCGGAACGCTGATTACGGCACCGATCATCAACCAGCCGCAGGTCGCGATTTTGTCAACGGATGGCGTTCGCAAGAAGCCTGTCGTCATCGAGGGCCCCGATGGGGATTCGATCGGTATCCGTCCGGTCGGAATTCTTGCGCAGTCGTTCGACCACCGCGCATTCGACGGGGCTTATTCCGCGGCCTATCTCGACCGAGTCCGTAAACTGCTCGAAGGCGACAACTGGTTCCGGGAACTGTAGCGTTGCGGCGGGGGGATGTGAATGGCTCCCCCCTGCGTTCGGCTTCGAACTCACTGCGGGGGACTCATTCAGACTTTCCGCTTCCGAATGCGACCTGTTGCGGCCGACGCCGCATCATGTCAGACATCCCGTTCGCTTAGCTTCGAATGCGCTCGCGGGATGTCTGACATGATGCGGCAGCACCTCAAAAAAATCCTGCGCGCGTAACGCGCCGGCGCGCTGAATAGCTCCCGGCAGCGCATCCGAA
>JASFSB010000126.1:0-6233 GCA_050114615.1 Gammaproteobacteria bacterium | reverse complement strand
CCGGTACCTTATAGTCGCGGCTACACGCACTCGCAAATTTTGAAAAAAATCACAATTCAAGTTAGTCACGGCGATCTCGCGCAGTTGGATTTCTGCGATCGACGGATTTTGAATGTCTGAACAGTTTCAAAACCCGAAAGGATCTGCTCGGGTCTGAAGCGATCTACCAAACAAGGCTATTTTGGTGAAGCCTCGAGAATTTCGACGGGTTTGATGACACGGAATTCTCGCCCTCCGATTTCCGTGTCCCGTCAGGTCATACCCTGCACGGGGCGCTGTACGTCAATGACGAAGGACCGTAGCCAACCGCCGAGAAACTCGCGCGTGCCGACCGGTGCACGGTCGAGCGTAAGGATTAAGCGATGTTGCAATCAGGGCGATACTGGAGCCAACGCGGACTTGCCTGGAAGCCGGCGGACACAGGCCTACTTTCCGATACAAAAGCTCGAGAAGATCTCGCCGAGCAGATCGTCGCTCGTAAAGTCACCCGTTATTTCTCCGAGCGCCGTCTGAGCCATACGCAGCTCTTCGGCGGCAAGTTCCGGCTGCGCTGCCATCGGCAATCGCGCTGCATCGAGCCGCCTGTATGCCCGATCGAGAGCATCGAGATGCCTGCGACGAGCTGTGAAAGTGCCTTCCGCGCCTTCGCGCCAGCCGGCAGACGCCTTCAGGTGTGCAATGAGCGCATTGATGCCCGTTCCGGTCAGCGCGGAGATTCGCACCGTATCCGCAGCCGCATCCTGCTGCGCTGATGGGTCTTCGCACAGATCGGTCTTATTCAAAACGAGCGTCACCGAATCTGTGGTCGCAAAGGCTTCGCCTGCGGCTTTGCGCGCAGCCTGCTCGCCCTCGCGCACGTCGAATACCCACAGAATACGATCCGCCTGCGCGGCGGCAGCTTGCGCGCGCCGCGCCCCTTCGCGCTCGATTGGGTCCTCGGTGTCGCGCAACCCGGCGGTATCGACGATTTGCACGGGCAATCCGTCCAGCACGAGCTGCTCACGAAGGGGATCGCGCGTCGTGCCGGGGATTTCAGTTACGATGGCCGCATCGTATCCGGCGAGGCGGTTCAGCAGACTCGATTTTCCGGCGTTCGGTGGTCCCGCGATCGCCACATTCAGTCCGTCGCGCAGAACGACGCCGTTGCGAGCCTGCGTGCGCAGCGCGTCGATTTGCTCACACGCAGCATCGATGTCCGCGCGCAGGCGCTGATGCTCGGCCGGATCGATATCCTCGTCGGGAAAATCCAGATGCGCCTCGAGCTGCACGCGAATCTGCGTGAGTCGGGACTGTAATCGGCCGACGCGGCTCGAAAACTCGCCCTGCAGTGAACGGCCGGCGGCACTGGCGCCGGCACGCGACTGGCTCGCAACGAGGTCTGCGACGGCCTCGGCCTGAGTCAGGTCGAGCTTGTCGTTGAGAAAGGCCCGCAGCGTGAATTCCCCGGGATTCGCAGGCCGGGCGCCGGCTGCATAGATCGTTTCGAGCAGCCAGTCGGCGATGACCGCGCTGCCGTGTATTTGAAACTCGATCAGGTCTTCGCCGGTATACGAGTGTGGGCCTGGAAAACTCAATACCAGCGCCGTATCGATCATATCGCCCGCCGGTGTGCGCAGCTCACGCAGCTGGGCTGCACGCGGACGCAGCTTCGGCCCGGCGATACCGGCTGCGATGGCGAGCGCGCCGGGACCGCTCACACGGACGACCGAAATCGCTGCGCTGCCCGCTGCGGTTGCAATTGCAGCAATAGTATCGGCACTGTAGCCACTCATATTGGTAGAGACGCCTCATGCACAGAGAAACGATCGAGTTTAGGAACGATGCGGACATCGCACTGAACGGCATTCTGCATCACGCGGTAGGCGACACACGCGCGCTTGCAGTTTTCGCTCATTGTTTCACATGTACGGCCAGGAGCAAGGCAGCTGTCACGATTTGCCGACAGCTCGCGCGACTCGGCATCGCGACTCTGCGTTTCGATTTCACCGGCCTTGGTGAGAGCGAGGGCGAATTTGCCCAAAGCAATTTTTCGACGAGTGTCGCCGACATCCAATCCGCAGTCGCCGAACTCGAACGTCGCTTCGACACGCCGGTCGAATTGCTCATCGGCCATTCACTGGGCGGAACGGCGGTCCTCACGGCAGCAGGCCGATTGCCCCAGGTCCGGGCGGTTGCGACACTCGGCGCACCGGCCCGACCCGAGCATATCAGCAAGCTCATTCATCGCTCGACCGTCGCGACAAGCGACGACGTGCTCGAAGTCGATCTCGGCGGCAGGCCGTTCACCATCGGCAGGCAGCTCTTCGACGACCTCGCCGCGCATTCGCAACCGGAGCGATTCGCAGAGCTGCGCGCGGCGATTCTGGTCATGCATGCCCCGCTTGACGGCATCGTGGAAATCGCGAATGCATCAGAGATCTTCCTGCACGCGAAGCATCCAAAGAGCTTCGTGTCGCTGGACGATGCCGATCATCTGCTGTCCCGCGAGGCCGACGCCGAATACGCCGCGCGCGTGATCTCGACGTGGTCGCGACGCTACCTGATCGCCGCGGAAAGCAGCGCGCCAGCCGAGGACGAACGCGAGGGACCGGACGCAACGGCCGTTACACGTGGAGGCAGCTTTCTCACCGCGATCGATGTCGGGGGCCACGCGCTCATTGCTGATGAACCCGCGAGTGTGGGAGGCGAGAATCTCGGCCCCGCGCCAACAAAGCTGCTTAGCGCCGCACTTGCGGCCTGCACCTGCATGACGCTGCAGATGTACGCACGTCATAAAGGCCTGCCGCTGGAACGAGTGTCAGCTGAAATACGCCACTCGAAACAAACGCGCGAGACGGGCGACGGCAAGGAAACGATCAGTACGTTCGACCGAGTCGTGGAACTGAGTGGCGAACTCGATGCAGCGCAACGCACGCGGCTCATCGAGATCGCCGAGCGCTGCCCGGTGCACCGCGCGCTGACCGGCAAGGTGCATATCAACACGCGTGAGGCCTAGTGCGAGCCTGATGATTCGGCCGCCACTGCCCGGTTGACCTGCCACTGCTGCGCGATGCCGAGCACCGTGTTCGTCAGCCAGTAGATGACCAGTCCGGCCGGAAAGAACGCGAACATGACCGAGAAAATCAGCGGCATGAACTGCATGATGCGTGCCTGCACCGGATCCGGCGGCGTCGGATTGAGTTTCGTCTGGAAGAACATCGCGCCGGCCATCAGCGCCGGTAATACGAAGTAAGGGTCGCGAGTCGACAGATCGTCGATCCAGCCGAAAAACGGCGCCTGGCGCATCTCGACGCTTTCGATCAACACCCAGTAGAAGGCAAAGAAAAACGGCATCTGAATCAGCATTGGCAGACAACCGGCCGCCGGATTCGCTTTTTCTTTCTTATACAGCTCCATCATCGCCTGACTTAGCGCCTGGCGATCGTCCTTGTAGCGCTCCTGCAGCGCCTTGAGCCGCGGCGCGAGCTTGCGCATCTTGGCCATCGAACGCCCACTCATCTGCGTGAGCGGGAAAAAGACGAGCTTGATCAGAAACGTCACCGCGATGATCGCCAGGCCCCAGTTACCGAGGAATCCGTGTGCCTTGTCGAGCAGCCAGAACAATGGTCCGGCCAGCGTCGTCAACACACCGTAGTCCACCGTCAGGACCAGACCTTCGGCAGTCGCCTCGAGCTGGTCCTGCAGCTTGGGACCGACGAAAAGCTGCGCGGCAAAATTCGCGCTGCCACCTGCCGGAATCACCAACGTTTCGCCTCGGGCAGTCAGGACGTAACGATCATCAGCGGCCGTCGCGGAAAAGATGAACGGCGTGTCGGCCGGCGGCACTGCAGCGGCAAGGAAGTGATGCTGGATACTCGCGAACCAGCCGTTCGTGTACATCGCCTCGGTGATCGGCTCGGTGACGAGATCCTCAACGTCCGGTTTGTCGCTGCTGTCACCGTTGTACAGAACCGGCCCGGTGTACGAATACGAGTCGACGTTCATGAAACTGCGTTCGCTCGGCACATGTCGGCGCAGCATCTGGAGATACGGCATAGCGTTCCATGGCGCGATCGTATCGTTGAGAATCTGCACGTCGAGTTCTACTGCGTAACTGCCGCGACGGAACGTATACGTCTTGTGGGCACTCAGGCCCTGACCATCATCCCAGTCGAGCGTGACCACGAGTTCGTCCCGACCGCCGGTGAGCTCGTAGCGGTTCTGTCGGCTCGAGTAGGTGGCGAGATGCGTCGGACCATTTGCGGTCTGCAGATCGCGAACTCCGGTTTGAAAAATCCAGCGCGTGGCTGGTTCGTAATCGAGCAGCCGGACGAGATCGTTCGGGTCATCCTTGTTCACGGGGTATTCGAGCAGGTCCGCGCGCACCAGGTCGCCGCCCTCGGCATCGACGACGACATCGAGCACATCGGTGACGATGCGTATCTGGCTGGCTGGCGCCGTTGCAGCCGGCTGATCCGCCGATGTCTGTGGCAGAGCCGGGGGTACTTCAGTGATGCCTGGCAGCGAGGTGGCTTCCGGCAACGCGGGCGGAGGTTCTTCGGCGACTCCCGGTGGCGGAGGTGGCGCGCCGTAGTCCTCGGTCCACTGACTGAAACCCAGCCACAGCATTGTCAGCAACGCTGCCCAGAGCAGAACGCGAATCTGGTTCATTCAGACGCTCCGTGATTCATGACGCGTCGGTAGTGTCGATCGAGACTGCGGCGCAGGGCGGCGCGCGACTGCGTGGCAGCAGCCTGTTTCGCGAAAACGATGATATCGACGCCGGCACAATGCGGAGACTGCCGGAATGCTTCTCTTGCGAGCCGCTTGATCCGGTTGCGGTCAACCGCTCGGCGAGCAGCCCGGCGAGAGATCGCCAGCCCCAGGCGTGCGCAGCGACGCGAGTTGGCGCGTGACAGAACGGTGAAAAGCTGATCGGAGGATCGCGCCGCCCCGGCCATGACGCGACTGTATTCGGCCGGGCGAGTCAGGCGCTGCAGACGCGGGAAACGCTGCGCGCAGGCGGGGCCCGATTTCACCCGCTCAGGGGCACAGCCTGGCGCGGCCTTTCGCCCGTCGGCGATTGAGCACTTTGCGACCGGCGCGAGTCGCCATACGCGCACGAAACCCGTGTGTGCGGCTGCGCTTTAGCTTACTCGGCTGAAACGTTCTTTTCATGGTGCGCGTTCTTTGTTGAGAGTCATATACGCGCGAATGCGCGCATAAGGCAGCGCGAGACTGTACGCGGCACTGTCGGTGCAGTCAATAGCAGGCTTTGCAGCCGGGTTTTTTCTCAACTGTGGATAAGAGCCGGCCGTCCGTATTAGACTGACGCTTCACGCTCACTCACGCCGACGACAATCAAAAAAGAAGCAAGAAATCGAGCCGCGCCGGGGACCGCGGCGGCTGACCCGACCCTGTGGAAAGAGTGTGCCCGCATGCTCGCCGGGCGGATGTCGGAGTCAGACTTTGCGACCTGGATCAGACCGCTCCACGTTGTCGCCAGCGATGCACAGCTACGCCTCCTCGCCCCGAACGCGTATGTAATCGAGTGGATCAGATCGAATTGTCTTGCCGAGATTGAACGCTGGTGGAGCGCGCGCTGCGGCTCCGACGGGCACGTGGCGCTGGAAATCGGCGACAAACGAGCAGAACCGCTGGCGGTCTCGCGTGAGAGCGCGCAGCGGCGCCCCAGAAACCCGCTCGGCAGTCGCATCAATCCGGCATTCACCTTCGAGCGATTCGTCCAGGGAAAGAGCAACGAGTTTGCCCGCGCTGCAGCACTGCAGGTCGGGGAACAGCCCGGCACGTCGAACAACCCGTTGCTGATCTATGGCGGCGTCGGCCTCGGCAAAACACATCTGATGCACGCTGTGGGCAATATGCTGCTCGAGCGCAGGCCCGATGCCGAGGTGGTTTATGTGCACTCCGAGCGCTTCGTCAGTGACATGGTGCGCGCGTTGCAGCACAACACGATCGGCGAATTCAAGAGCGCTTATCGTTCCGTCGATGCACTGCTGATCGACGACATTCAGTTTTTCGCCGGCAAGGAGCGCTCGCAGGAGGAGTTCTTCCATACGTTCAACGCGCTCGTCGAGACGCACCGTCAGATCATCCTGACCTGTGATCGGTATCCAAAAGAGGTGACGGGACTCGAGGAACGACTGAAATCGCGATTTGGCTGGGGCTTGACGGTCGCTATCCAGCCACCGGAGCTCGAAACCTGCGTCGCGATCATGATGAGCAAAGCGGCT
>JASFSB010000125.1:0-6242 GCA_050114615.1 Gammaproteobacteria bacterium | reverse complement strand
CGTACTATTTCTCGCGGGAATCGGTGCGCAGTCTATTTACGCAATAACGCGCTTTGGCTTTCGCGAGTGGCCTCGGCCGGCGCCGGCCGCGCAGCAGCGTCAACGGTGTCGGGGCAGGCGCGCAGAAACAGGCTCTTCAGTCGACGCGCTTCGTTATCGATGTCGTGGTTTTCGACAGCACATGCGTGAGCTCGCTCGCCCATTCGCCTGAGCTCCGCTTCCGGTTCATCCAGACACGCCTGTATCGCGGCGCTGATCGAGGCGATATCCCCGGGTGGAAAGAGCCAGCCCGTATTTTTGTGCGTGACGAGCTCTGGTATGCCGGAAACGTGCGTGGACAGCACAGGTCGGCGCAGCGCCATCGCCTCCATCAGAACGACCGGCAGCCCTTCAGCAAAACTCGGGAGTATCAATGCGCGCGCGGCAAGAATTTCCCTGCTCACGTCTTCGCTGGACAGCCACCCGGTAATATGAACGTTCTGCTCGAGACGGAGCGCTTCGATCTGTCGTTCGATGTCAGCTCGCATCTCGCCGTCACCGACGAGGGTGAGCGAGCATTGTCGGCCGGAGTCGAGAACCTGCCGCAGCGCTGCGAGCAACAGCATCTGCCCCTTTTCAGGCGACAAGCGGCCGACGCTGACGAATCTGCGATTCGCCGCTGAGAGTTCCTGGTTTTCGCTGTTAGCGTAAAACGACTTTTCCAGGCCACAGCGAACGACGTGAATTTTGCTCCAGTGCGGATAGTCGACCCATCGATAAAGCTGGCTTCTGACGAAGTAGCTGACTGCCACGACGAACGACGCACGGCGGATCTTTTCTGCCAGCCCGATGCCAACCGGCGAATCGGTCTCGGCGGTGCCATGCGCCGTGAAGCTGAACGGGCGTTGCGTGAGTGCGCCGGCGAGCATTGCGACTTCCGCCGAATTCGTCCCGAAGTGTGCATGAATATGCGTCGCGCCGGACCGGATGAGCAGATTCGCCACGGCGCAGGCCTCAATGAAATAGATGCAGTGAAACAGTATCGACTTTTCCGATCGTCTGCTCATGCGCAGGGCGAGCGAAAAAGCGCCGATGAATTGTCGTGGCCTCGAGACCGCGATTCTGACTGCACCGATCAGCAGGCGCAGACCCCCGGCCTGGAGCACGTACGTCGTGTTGCCGCGCTCCGCGCGGTCCTGGGCGTCCGGCAGTGGGTCGTTCCAGCCCCGGATGGCGAGGCGAAGCACTTCCAGCCCCTGCCGTTCGAGCGCCAGTATCTCTCTGCGGATGAAGCTATGGCTGCCCTTCGGGTACTGATTGACAATGTAGGCGATCTTCAGTGCCATCTTCGGCAAACCTGTCATTCGGCGTTCACCGATGCGCTAACCCGCAGATTTCGTTCCCGCCCCATGCAGACCTGCGTAGTGGTTCGTGCGCTGAATCGGGCGTGCTTCGGGTGCCTCGCTGTAAATGAGCCGGGTCGTGCCAACGCACAGGCCGACCACTATCCAGAACAGAATCGGAATCATGTTGATATAGCTGACCGTTGCAATAGTGATCATGATTCCGACCATCGTGGCGAGAAGCGCCCGGCCGAGACGCTCCACGTGCGGGTCGTCGTTCGCGATTCCGGCACGCTGCAATCGTCTGGCAGCCAGGGTAGCCGATATAAACGGCACCAGGAAAAGCGTCAGGCCGACATAGCCGCGCATGAGCAACACCTGCAGATAGCTGTTGACGATGTCGATGATTCCCTGGCCCTGACGCAGCTGCTCGAGAATCGGATTCGTCATGTAGTTGACATCGCCAAACCACGGATTCAGCCGAGCGACTTCCATCGAGACCTGCCAGAGACGAATTCGGTAATCGACGTTTTCCGATTCGATATCGCCGACGAACGGCAGATACTCGAGGACCCGCGGGCCGTACGGACTCATCAATAGTGCAACGAGGCCGGCGCCCCCGAGCCCGACACTCCAGACCAGGCGTTTCCCGCGCCCCGGTCCCAGGCAAATCACGACCGTCAGCGCGGCCATCGCGCCGACCCACGGACCGCGGGAAAGGCTGGCAACCATGCCGGCTGCCAGGGCGGCCGCCGCCAGCCAGATGGTCTTTCGGTCGCGCGTCTCATGGCTGACGAAGGTCCACAGCGCCAGACCGATCATCGCCAGGTAGCCAAGAACGATGGGCTGCGCCGTCGTTGCTCGCGCACGCAGAAGTCCGCCGATTCCCCGGGTCAGATACGTGCGGATGTCCAGCGGGGATACGTCGAGCGCGGACGTCAGGCCGTTATACAGCATCCAGTAACGAGCGGTCTCGAAGGCCGCAATGACAGCCAGGATCGTCAGTGCGACCACGAGCGCCACAACGACTTCGCGATACTCCTCGAATTTCGTCAGCGCCCGGCTCGCCACGTAATACGGCAGCCCGATATCCGTGACACCGTAGAAAGCCATTCGCAGGCTGTTGGTCAAACTGTCGTCGAGCGCCCGCAGCAGGAAGTCGAGCGTTATGTACAGCGCTACGCAGATATCGGCAACAACGGCCGGGCTTTGACGAGTACGCTGTACAGAGCGGAGCTTCAAAGCGAATGGAAGCAATACGGTGAGGCTCAACACCCGCACATAGTCGATCTCGAACAGGTAGTTGACGACGCCGAATCCCGGTATCGCCCGCGTATAGGCAGGTACTGCAACGAGCACGAGGCAATACAGCGCAAAGGGGCTCGAGTCGCGTTTTCCTGCATACAGCATCAGCATCGCCGTCAGGAAGATATAGACCCAGAAATTGTGTGAAAGAAACGCGATCAGAACGCATGCGAACCAGATGTTGCGACGCTGCCTGAAGCTCTCCGGCGTCATCGAATTCTCGGTGACCGCCGCGCGGGCAAACCAAAATACGGCGATCGCGATGCAGGCGATGACGACGAGTGCTCTGAGGTGTTGTGGCATGAAACAGCCCGCTGTACTTCTGGTGCAGTTCTATTTTTCTGACCCGATACGCTCCCACAGGAGTCGTTGGGGGGCAAGGACATAGTCCTCGATTCGGAAAGATAAAACGCTGCGCTGAACGTTGCATCCGCTCGATTCGCGGAATTCGCTACGTGCAGGAGTGCGGCGCATCAGACCTTTCGGATTCGCATGTTCTGACCACATTTCCTGGCCCATTCGACGCTCGCGGTGTACTTGGGCGCCTGTGACGGATCGTCGTCCATATGTGACATCAGACCCCAGCTGCCCCATTTCCCCCAGCCGCTGACCGAGCTGTATGCACACAGCAGGTCGCCACCGAGTTCGGACCAGGCGTCGTAGTACCTGCGGTAGAGCTCGCCCATTCTCGGATGCGCGTTGGCCGCAACGAATAACCGCGTCAGTGCTTCGTTGTTTTCGGATCCGCGGCGTGCGCTCATATGCTGGCCGGCCTCATACGCCACCAGCTTCAGCCCGTGCTCATCGGCGATTTGTTTCTGCTTCGCCATGGATTCAATGGCACCGGGCAGCGCTGTGCGCTCCATGTAGGCGAACGCCATCTCCAGGTCCCATTTCTCGACCCGGGACTCGCGCAGCTCATCGCTGCCGGATTCGCCCATGACGTTGCACATCATGTATGGCGCTATCGCCAGCGCATCCGCGGATTTGTACGCGTCACGCGTGTTGAGGACCGCTCGCGAAGCATTTTCTGACGCTGCCTGCGATGCCAGCACCGCCACGACACGGCCGTCCGTGCCGAGGATCGAGCGAAAGATGTCGAATATTTCCTGCGAGCGGAAACCTGTGTATTGCCAGGCGATTTCCCAGTCACGACCACGAAATCCCAGCTGAGCGCCGCGTCGGGCGACGTCCTGGTGTTGCGTAAAGGACGAATTCCATAGCTCGTTGGAGTATTCGACCCAGACGCGAAGCCTTTCGTCGAGGCGATCGCGAATGGCCGTCGCGAAGTTGCGAACGTAATCGTCATCGGCAAGGTGAGGGATGCAAAACCACGGTTCAGCGTCGAGCTCGTTCGCGAGATCGATCATCGTCTCGATATCCACGCCGCGGGCGCTATAGGTCGCGATTTGCGGTGCGGGGCGTTGCGACCAGGTCGCGATATCGGATTCGTTGGTCGCCATCCAGTCCATGAACCGAATGCATGCAACACCGCGCCAGCGTTCGAGAAAACTCGTACGAAACGGCTCTTCTGGCGGCTGATCGGCAAGCCCCGGCATCATGACGCGAATGTTGCGCACGTAGTTTTGAGTATTCGTCGATCGCAGGCTGAGCGTGAAATGCCCTTTGCTCGAGTCGACATTGGCGATGATACGTCCGGTATCCCTGGAGACGATCTGTGCTGCGAAGGAGAGGTCGAGTTCGCCTTCGCCGTCATAGAGGATCGTGTAGGTGCCACTGGGATAGTGCCCGCCGTCGATGGTGCACATCAGCGTTTCGGCGTGGCAGTCTGGTTCGAGACGCCTGATCCAGCCGTATTCGTCGAGATCCAGTGCCGGGCCCTGGCCCCAGCCTTCACCTGGCTGCTGGCTCACCCATGGGCGGGCAAGGCGAAACGCATTCGCAAAAGCCTGTTCGGTGTTCCAGTCGGCAAGCGGGCCGCTCAGATTGATGCCGAAACGCGGTACAGCGGGGATCGGAGGCGGTGCGGACGACGGTGACGTACACGATGCGAACGGCAGTGTTAAAGAAGCACCCAAAAGCTGGCGTCGGTCCATTTTCATCTCTCTGGCTAAAAAGCCAACGCATCGATCCATCGTGGTACGAGCCATCGTCGCACAAGCAAACGGATCGGTCGCAGAACCAGCGCAAAGTACGGACGTTTGGCGTTCTGCCCGGGCAAATATGTAAAAAGAGCTGTGTCAGGCTCCTGCAGTGCAGCGCGCACGCCTGCCGGGTCTTCTAAACAAATTGCAGCTGGCTTCACAGAATGAATTCACGGACTTGCCTACCATTGGAAATATCGCACCTTTACTTCCGGGCAAGTCTGATACAAGCGCAGGACAAAGAATGACCAATGTTTCTGAATCAATAACGAGATTCGTCGCGGATAACCTTCTGATGGATGAATCGCCGGAATCTCTGACCCCGGAACGACCGATTCTGGAAGAAGGATTGCTCGACTCACTGGCCCTGCAGCGACTGGTTTCGTTTTTGGAAAGCGAATTCGACATCGAGATCGACGACGACTATCTGTTGCCTGAGAATTTCGAATCGATTCAGGCCATTACCACCGTTGTCGAAGAGATCCGGCAGCAAGTAGCCGGCTGACGACTCACTGAAATTCTTCGACGCCGCGCAGGCTCGCACCGTGTGCGATTTGTTTCGGCATACGAAGGAACGGCCTGTTGGGCGAAAGCTCGCTGTCGCGTTCTCGTCTGAGTAGTACTTTAGCCGTCAATCGCGCCAGTTCCGAGCAACGAGCGATCGTTTCCGAGGCGATTGCGCTGAACCATCCGTAATTCTTGACGAGATAGTAAAAGCGGCTCGTGTAGAAATACTCGACGATGCAGCCGCCGATGCCCGGTTCTGTGAGGTCTGATTCTGCCTGCTTCGCGCTGACTCCACCCATGTGTGAAGCAGTTGCCTCGCCGACAGCCCAGATATCCATTCCCGAGCGCAGGACTCGCAGGCACAGATCAGTTTCTTCGAAATAGAGGAAGAAGCGCGGATCGAAGCCGTTGAGTCGTTCGAACAATTCGGAGCGAACCAGCATCACGGCACCACAGATCCAGTTCGTTTTGTAGGGCGCCTCACCGGTTTTCAGGATGCGTCGCGAAGGAATCGGATTCGCAACTCTCAGTGCCGATCGAATCAGCCCCATCGGCGTCAGCAGCATGCCCAACGGCTGAAATTCCGTCGATCCGGCGATTTCTATTGCCGGTCCGGCAATTCCTGCGGAGGGATGCGACTCCATGAAGTCGACGAGTTTTTTCAGTTCCTCGTGCTCGATACTCGCGTCCGGGTTTATGAAGAGCACATAAGGCGTTTTGACGGCCTGAAATCCACGATTACACCCTCGGCCGAATCCGAGATTCTCGTCGCTTCGAATCAGCGTCGCCCAGGGGAATGCCTTTTCCACGTAATCGGCAGTGCCATCGCTGCTCGCGTTGTCGACGATAACGACATCGGCGAGTCCGCTCTCTGCAGAGGGTTTCATTGACGCAAGAAACTGGCCGATCGTGCTTCGCGACTGATAGGAAACCGTCACGGTGGTGACGAGTTTTCTGTTTGTCATAATTTCCCTAATGTTTGTTTTGCTTTTTCGAGCGCTGC
>JASFSB010000124.1:0-6244 GCA_050114615.1 Gammaproteobacteria bacterium | reverse complement strand
AGTGGGATTCTTCCTCACCGCCGGCTTTCTCGGAATCATGTATTACTTCATACCCAAACAGGCACAGCGGCCGATCTACTCTTACCGGCTGTCCGTCGTGCATTTCTGGGCGCTGATATCCATATATATGTGGGCGGGACCACACCATCTGCATTACACGACGCTGCCCGACTGGGCGCAGTCGCTCGGCATGGTCTTCTCACTGATGCTGCTCGCACCGTCATGGGGCGGGATGATCAACGGCATCATGACGCTCTCGGGTGCCTGGCATAAACTGCGTACCGACCCGATCCTCAAGTTCATGATCGTCTCACTGTCCTTCTACGGCATGTCGACATTCGAAGGTCCGATGATGTCGATCCGGACGGTCAACGCGCTGTCGCACTACACCGACTGGACGATCGGACACGTGCACTCCGGCGCACTCGGCTGGGTCGCGATGATCTCCGTCGGAGCGCTGTACAACCTGATACCACGGGTATTCGGCCGCGAAAAAATGCACAGCACCGCGCTGATCGATCTGCACTTCTGGACCACGACGATTGGCATCGTGCTTTACATCGCTTCGATGTGGATCGCCGGTGTCATGCAGGGTCTGATGTGGCGTGCAGTCAACGACGACGGCACGCTGACCTATAGTTTCGTCGAGAGCCTCGAGGCAACGTATCCGTTCTATGCCGTTCGGATCGTCGGCGGCGCACTGGTGCTTGGCGGCATGTTCGTGATGGCGTGGAACGTCTGGAAGACCGTCGACCTCGGCCGCCGCATCGAGCCGTCACCCGTCCTCGAGCCAGCCTGACGTCGGATCATGAAACACGAAGTCATTGAAAAAGCCACCGGCCTGATGGGCGTGCTGATCGTCATCGTCGTGAGCATCGGCGGCATCGCAGAGATCGTGCCGCTCATGGCATCCGGATCGGCAGTGGAGCCGGCACCCGGCGTCACACCGTACCCTGCCCTGCAATTGCATGGGCGTGACATCTACGTCCGTGAAGGCTGCTACAACTGTCATTCACAAATGGTGCGTCCGTTTCGTGCCGAGACCGAGCGCTATGGTCAGTATTCACTGGCCGGCGAATCCGTCTACGACCGTCCGTTTCAGTTCGGCTCTAAGCGTACCGGTCCCGATCTCGCCCGCGTCGGCGGGCGTTATCCGGACGAATGGCACCGCGTACACCTGCTGAACCCGCGCGACCTCGTCCCGGAATCGAACATGCCGGCCTACCCCTGGCTGGCTGCCGCAACGATCGACGCACCGGCAGTCGTCGCGAAGCTGAATACGCTGCGTGCGCTCGGCGTGCCGTACACGGACGAAGACGTGGCTGCGGCAGCACAGGCGGTGCAGGACAAATCTGAACTCGACGCACTGATCGCCTATCTGCAGAGCCTCGGTACCGCGATCGGACAACGCAGGTAGGAACGATGGACATCGGCACGTTTCGCGGAGTGATTACTGCAATTTTGATGGCAGCGTTCATCGGGCTCGTCATCTGGGCTTTCAGCCGACGGCGTGCAGCAGATTTCGAGGCGGCCGCACATCTGCCGCTCGAAGACGAGCATTCCATCCCAACAGACAACGCAGGGACCTGATGATGTCATTCGGCTGGAGCCTTTTCGTCATCGCACTGACCCTCGTCAACGTCGCCGCGGCCGGCTGGCTGATCTGGTGGTCCAGTCATATGGGCGCACCGGAAGGTGAGACGACCGGACACGTCTGGGACGGCGACATCGTCGAAGGCAATAATCCCCTGCCGCGCTGGTGGCTCGGATTATTCTGGATCACGATCATTTTTGGCTGCGTGTTCTTCGTGATGTATCCGAGCTTCGGTGATTTCTCGCTGCTCGGCTGGAGTCAGACCGGCCAGTACGAGGAGGAGGTCGCGGCTGCCGAGGCCGTATACGGCGAAATTTTCGCTGAGTTTGCCGCGACCCCGATCAGTGAGCTGGCGAACGACCCCGAAGCGATGAGCGCAGGACGAAATCTGTTCGTCAACAACTGCGCGGCGTGTCACGGCTCGGATGCGCGCGGCGCGCGCGGTTTTCCCAATCTCGTCGATGCAGAATGGCAATGGGGCGGCGATCCCGAGCAGATACGCATGACGATTAGCAGCGGGCGCACCGGCATCATGCCGCCGTTCGCCGCGTCACTGGACGAAGCGACGCGTGAGCTGCTCGCAGACTACGTAATGGCGCTCGCCGGTCGGGACGTCGATCCCGAACGGGTCACCGCGGGCGAGCAGCAGTATCGGATCTATTGCTTCGCCTGCCATGGCCTCAACGGCGAAGGCAACCAGCTGCTGGGCGGACTGCCACTGGCGAACGAGATCTGGCGCCACGGCGCAGGGCGCAGCGTCATCCTCGACGTCATCAGCAATGGCCGCAACGGGGAAATGCCGGCCCAGGAGCCGCTGCTCGGAGCGGATCGCGTGCATGTTCTCGCCGCCTATGTGCTCAGCCTCGCGGAGCAGGAGCCGTGAAATGGACGAACCTTCTCAGGATGCCGATAGGATCGGGAACACGCATGAGCTGACGCCACGCCAGGCCGATTTCTTCGTCATCGGCTGGGCGTCATTCCTGGCGGCGTGCTTCGGAACAATGCTGTTGTTTGCATTCGTCGATCCGCTCATGCTTGCCGAAGTGACCGAGCCGCCGCTGCCGGTCAGTCGAATGACCGGGTATGCGCTCGGTTTCTTTTTTCTTTGGGCGCTTTGCCTGATTTCCGGTGCGCTGTGCGTCTACCTCGTCAGGACGCGGCACGAGCAATCACGACCACAAACGGATCAGACGTGAACGACACAGCGCCAGGGTCGCTGTATGCGGCTGCAGAAAAGATCTACCCGCGCGAAATAGACGGCACGTTCGCGCGCCTGCGCAATGCGGCCATGCTCGTGCTGCTCGGTCTTTACTATGGCGTCGCCTGGCTGCAATGGGACGGACGTCAGGCCCTGCTGTTCGATCTGCCGGCGCGCAAATTCTATGTGTTCGGACTCGTGCTGTGGCCGCAGGACTTCTTCTTTCTGTCGTGGCTGCTCATCATCGCTGCATTGTCGCTGTTTTTCTTCACGGCACTGGCCGGCCGGGTCTGGTGCGGTTATGCGTGTCCGCAGACCGTCTGGACCGAAGCCTTTCTGTGGATGGAGAAAATTGCCGAAGGCGGCGGCGCAAAGCGTCGCAAGCTCGACAAGGCGCCGATGAGCCTGTCGAAGTTTCGCAAAAAGGCCGTCAAGCAGGTGCTGTGGATCACGTTTGCGCTGTGGACGGGCTTCACGTTCGTCGGATACTTCACACCGATCCGGGAACTCGCCGTCAAAGTGGCGGAACTGTCACTCGGAGGCTGGGAAGCGTTCTGGGTTTTCTTTTACGGCTTTGCGACTTACGGCAATGCAGGCTTTATGCGCGAACAGGTCTGCAAATACATGTGTCCGTACGCGCGCTTCCAGAGTGCGATGTTCGATCACGATTCCCTGATCATCAGCTACGACGAGAAGCGCGGTGAACCGCGCGGTTCGCGACGCAGGGACTCGAATCCGAAGGACGCGCAGCTGGGCGACTGCATCGACTGTACGATGTGCGTGCAGGTTTGCCCGACCGGCATCGACATCCGCAAAGGGCTGCAGTATGAGTGCATCGCATGCGCGGCATGCATCGATGCCTGCGACGGCGTCATGGACAGGATGTCCTATCCGCGTGGACTGATTCGATACACGACACAACACGCGCTCGAGGGTGGCCGCACGCGGATCGTGCGGCCACGCATTCTCATCTATGGTGCGCTCCTGGTGATCCTCGGCGGCGGGCTGCTTGCGGCACTGGCGCTGCGCTCACCGATTGAACTGGATGTCATTCGCGACCGCAACGCGCTGTATCGCGAATCACGACCCGGCTATATTGAAAACGTGTTCACGCTGCGCGTCATCAACAAGGATACGCGCGACCACGAGTACGCGCTGAGTGTCGCAGGCTTACCCACTATCGCGCTCGATGACATCGAGCCGATAGCGGTCCGCGCCGGCGAGCTCCGCCCGATCGCCGTGCGCGTGCAGATAGAAGACGGCGTCGTCGCCAGTGGCGGCCATGACATCGAGTTCACACTCAGTGCGATCGACATGCCGACACTGACAACGACCGAGCGCGGCAGGTTCTTCACGCCGTGAGCGTGCCCGCCGACAACGGCGGACGCCGCCGGAACGAGCCGGTCTGGTATCGGCAGCTGTGGCCGTGGCTGCTCATGCTGCCGCCTGTCGCCGCGGTCGGTGGCGGCATCACGATGCTGTGGCTCGCAACCACGACGCCTGCGCCGCTGGTGGTGGAGGATTACGCCGCCATCGAAGCAATTACCGCTGCCCGCTTTGCCGCAGACTCGCAGGCGGCCCTGCAGGGCCTATCGGCGGAAGTTCTGATCGATCGATCGAATGCCACGGACGTCCGCATGGCGATTCGTCTCGATGATGCGCGGCGCGGCGCGCGCGACGCTGAGCTGCGTCTGCACTTCCGCCATGCCACGGATGCTGCGCTGGATCGCGACAGCGTGGCCCGCCGGCTCGGCAGCGAGTTCCGGACGCGCGTCAGCCTCGGCAGCGGCAATTACCTCATGGAGATCGCGCCGCCCGACGGCAAATGGCGCCTGGCTGCCCGGTTGCGGCCGTCGGATGAACGTATCGAAATGCATCCGGGAGCGGCACTGCGTTGAGCACGCGCTGCTACCATTGCGACCGGCCGGTGGCCGACGGCGCGGGCTTCAGCGCCGTCGTCGCGGGTCGGAAACGCGCCATGTGCTGCGCCGGCTGCGCTGCGGTGGCACGCCTCATCGACGGACAGGGGCTGAGTCGCTTCTACGAATTCCGAACGAGCCCGGCGCTGCGCCCGGACACCGAATTGCACCAATCGTTCGCAACGTGCGACCGACCCGAGGTGATGGACAGTATCCTCGAGCCCGGCGCCGACGAGAACCGTGCAACGATGCGCTGCCAGGTCGAGGGGCTGACCTGCGCAGCGTGCACCTGGCTCATCAACAAAGCGGTACGTGACATTCGCGGTGTCGCGGAATTTTCCGTCAATCCGCTGACTTCACAGGCAGAGATCGTCTTCGACTCGACGCAGACGCGGCCCAGCGAGATGCTCGGTGCGATGGCTCGCTACGGCTTTTCGGCACGGCCGCTCCCGCGCGCCTCGGCGACTCCAAAATCCGTGGCCGGCGCCGGCGAGCTCCGCCGGCTCGCCGTCGCCGGACTCGGCTTCGCCCAGATCATGAGCCTGAGCGCGGCGCTGTACCTCGGGGCGTTCAAGTCGATGTCTCCGCATTTCGAATCGTTTCTGACGCTGGCGAGTCTGCTCATTGCGACGCCGGTCGTGCTGTATGCCGGAGCGCCGATCTTTCGCAACGCGCTGCGTGACATCATTCGGCGCCATATCGGTATGGATCTGCCGGTCGGGCTGGCGATCGCCGCCGCGCTGACTGCAAGCATCTTCAACGCGCTGCGCGGCAGCGGCCCGGTGTTTTTCGATTCCGCGACGATGTTCGTTTTCTTCCTTACGCTCGGAAGGTTTCTCGAGGCACGCGCCAGGTTTCGTGCAGGCAGGACTTATCAATCCGTCGAAGAACTCGTTCCGTTCAGTGCCACACGAATTCGCGATGGCAGGACCGAAACCGTGGGATCGATCGAGATCTCACCCGGCGACCTCGTGCTCGTGCCTCCGGGCGAGGCGGCACCGGCGGATGGCACGCTCGTTTCCGAGCGCGCGAGCGTCGACGAATCGCTGCTCAGTGGCGAGACGAACGCGCGCAGCAAATCGTGCGGTGAACCGATACTCGGCGGCACGTTGAATGTCGGCTCTCATCCCATCGAGATGCATGTGACGGCTATCGGCTGCGACAGTTACCTCGGACGGGTCTCGCGTCTGCTCGAAACCGCACTGCAGAGCAAACCGCCGTCGGTGCGCTCCGCCGAAAAGTGGGCGTCACGCATTGCTGCCGGGCTGCTGCTGCTCAGTGCAGTCGTCGGGCTGATCTGGCTGACGATCGCGCCGCAGGAGGCCTTTCGCGTCGTGCTCTCGATGCTCGTCGTGACCTGCCCCTGTGCAATTTCGCTGGCGGCTCCGGCCGCATTCGCCACAGGTCTCGGTGCACTGGCCAGGCAGGGTCTGCTGCTGCGATCGACCGAAGTCATCGACCGACTGCTCGATGTCCGGACCTGGCTGTTCGATAAGACCGGAACGGTGACCGACGGGATTATCAGCATTGTCC
>JASFSB010000123.1:0-6272 GCA_050114615.1 Gammaproteobacteria bacterium | reverse complement strand
GGAAACGCGTTCAGCGTTTCGTCGTTGCTCGTTAGATTTCTTTGCGAGAAGCAGATGAACAGACCAGCGTTTTACTTTGGGATATCGGCCAAAGGGCTGTTGCCGTTTCTTATCGTTTTGAGCGGCTGCACTCAGGAGCAGGACGTGCCCGGCGCAGGATTTGCGGCAATCCCGGGAGTGAAGGGTGGTCAGGACATCTTCGGACCTTACGAAGTCGTTCAGAACTGGCCGAAGCCGCTGTCTGAAAGCCTGCCCGGACACGAGGGCTGGACCTGGTCGGTCACGATGGATGTCTTCGCCGAGAGTCCGGATCGGGTGTTTCTGGTTCAAAACGGTGAGTTGCCGCTGATCGAAGAGCGACCGGCGCCCATTCGGCTGCCGCAGTCGGGGCCCGGACTGCAATACCCGATCTTTCGGCTGCCGCTGCGGCAGGCCGGCAGATCCATTCCGAACGGCGATCAGGTCAACACTGCAGGCGTCGGCCGACCCGGTATCGATTGGCGCTATGAACACTGTGTGCTCGTCATCGATTCCGAGGGCTACGTCGTCGAGGACTGGAGCCAGTGGGATCACCTGTGGTACCGGCCGCATGACGTGGAGATCAGTCCTTATGACTCCGAGAAGCATGTCTGGATCATCGATGCGGACGGGCATTTCGTCGCGAAATTTACGAACGACGGTTCGGAGCTCGTTCTGATGCTTGGTACACCCGGCGAGCCGGGTGAGGACGACAATCACTTTCGCCGCCCGACCTTCCTCGCGTTCATGGACGAAAACACGATGTACCTGGCCGACGGTTACGACAACGCGCGCGTGATCAAATATGACATCGACGGCAACATCCTTGCGCAGTGGGGCCGGAAGGGGCGAGGGGACGGTCAGGAAACTCGCCCGGGATACTGGAACAATGTTCACGGCATTGCCGTCGATCCGACAACCAGGCGCGTATTCGTCAACGATCGTGACAACGGCCGTGTCCAGGTCTTCGACGAGAATGGAGAGTATCTGTACGAATGGAGTTTCTGGGAAGGCCGGCGGACGGAGCAGCCGCAGGACATCCACAGCTTCATTGTCACGAGCGATCGCAAGCTCTGGGCAGCCGATCAGGGCACGCACAAAATCCTCGGCTACGACCTCGACGGGCACTTCCTGTATTCGTGGGGCAGCTGGGGCGAATACCCCGGCGGGCTGTGGGGCGTGCACGGCATGTCGACCGACAAGGAGGGAAATTTTTACACTGCATCGGTCAATAACGGCCGAATTCAGAAATTCCGTCCGCGCGCGGGCGCGAATCCTGAATTTATCGTCGGCGGACCCTGGCCGGGTGTCTGGTGAAGGAGTCTTCGAGCGGACTTTCGATCGGCAACTCAGAGTTTGCAGTCGTAGGAATAAAGCTGTAGTTGCGGTGAATAAACCATCGTGGTCTGGCCGACGAACGGCTCGGCGAGAAACTCCGGATCTTCGATGAACACGTCGACGATCGCGCGGCTGCCGTCGTCGCTCAGCGAAAATCGTTCGATGACGTGCTTTTGGGCTCCGGAAGGTATGCCCGCGCGGCCGTTGCCGGCACGATGATCTGCCAGCGCTGTGGTATCGACGACGAGTACGTCGTCTTCCCACCAGCCGATCGAGTGACCCAGATTGGTCCGCTCTGCGTCTTCAGGGTGCGAGCGTCCATCCATATAGACGGTGCGCTGCATATCAAAGAACTCGTTTCGCAATATGATGCGATCAGTGAGCATCTCGATTCCGGTCAGGTAGTTGGTGCTGGTATTGAGAAAGGGTGGCGGCATGGCGATACACCGAGCGGTCGGGGCATCGGCAATCGCGTCATATGAGCGCCGGGCGGCTTCTCCGGCAGGCGTCAGCGGATGCGCTCTCAGTTGTCGCTCGAGACTGGTTAGCGCTTCTCCCTGCCATACGCCCGCGAGGCTCGTGGCCCGCGCCGTCGCCGTTGGCTCTCCTTCGATCTGAGACCAGTTTCTGCCGTCGGACGTCCGCAGCGTTGCGAGAATCGCCTTGTGTTCGCCCGAACGCATCGGGTGGGCGCGAATGTCGACTGTGTCTCCTGCAGTGAGAAGATCCTGCGACCAGCCGCTTCGAATCATGATTGGTGTCGAGCCGGTTTCGATTTCCCACTCAATGGTCTGGCCGTTTTCGCTTTCGGTACGAACGAATAGCATGACGTGCGGGTTTGAGAATTCGTAGCGCAGGACCGTGGCCTCGAAGGCGACGATGGCGCTGCGGTCATACACCGCATCGCTGTGATGCGCCTTGGCGGCCAGTATGTACACTATGCAGAACAAGAAGAGACACGTTGCGCGCATAGTTTCGAGATACCGTGCTAGCGGGCGGCGATCGGCCCGAACTTCTGAATGCGCTTCGCCTGCTCGAGTTCGCGCGCAGCGCTTTCGATGTCGAAGTACAGCTGCACGTGAGGATTGACGAAGCGGTACTCGGTAATCGTGGCCCGGACCGTCACCCGCTCATCGGTATGAGCGGCGAAGCCATGATGAGCCGCGAGCGGTTGCGTCTCGGCCAGGAGGATCCATGCCATAGCGCCGGCCCATTGCGGACTCATCGGCCTACGTCCCCATACTCGTTGCTGGCAGGACTTGTCAGTCTCTCCGGCATCGCTTTAGCTGTCAACACGAACGCCGACGGTTGGCTGACCTCAGAGTCTGAAGCGCTGGCGGCCTGGACGCAGCGCCGTCTCGTTCCCGTCCCAGAGGAATACTCCGGTGAGTCCCGGCGGCAGCGTGACTGTCGCACGAAGTCCGCCCCGTGAGATTCGGCGCAGCCGCACCTCGATTTCTCCGCGTGGATGCGGCACGCTGCCATCGGCATTTTGCAGCGGTCCCAGGTGCGGGGCAATCGTCACCGACCGGAAGCCTGGTTCCGCCGGTCGGACACCCAGGACGGTTGCGAGCAAACCATAGTTGGGGTGCGCGCTCCATGCGTGCGAGTCCGAGCGCGTCGGCTCCGGCGTTTCCGGCACGGTCGTCAGGCCGAGCGCCAGCATTTCCTGCCACGGCCCGAGTTGCTCGATGTAGCGCTCACCGAGTCCGGCGTCGCGCAGGGCTTCGAGCTGGTAGAAGCTGAAGTAGTAAGAGGATGGCGTCAGTGAAGTGTCGGCGAGCAGGCGCTGCATCAGCGCAGTCTTTGCTTCGTCACCTACCGTGTTCGTGAGGATTGCAAGTACGTTCGCCTGCTGACTGTAGCTGTCGCCGGTCGGCGTGTCTCGAAACAGACCGCGCGTTGCATCCCAGGCTTGCGCGCGCACGGCCGCGCGCAGCGAGTCGGCGAGCGCACGGTACGCGGCCGCGTTCTGCGGAATCCCCAGCGTCGTCTCGAGCTCTGCAGCGCGGTCCAGCGCATAGGCCAGTTGCAGCGTGATGACCGTCGAATGACCCGAGGTTCCGCCAGGCGGCACACCGCGCGGCCAGGTTGGCGCCCAGTCGACAAACGGCCACCAGGAGATCGGGCCGAGCAGGCCCGTTGCGTCGATGCGTGCCTCGAACCAGGCCAGCACGCCGCGGATTCCAGGCAGAAAGCGACGCACGAACGCCGGGTCGTCACGATGCATCCAGTAATCGTGCACCATCGCAACCCAGAGCAGGGAAAATGTCGGGATGTACTGTCCGAGGTCCGAGGGATAGCGGCTGGCAGTAATGCCTTCGGGGATGCGCGACAGATCGAAGTGTTCGATTGCCTGTCGGACGAGTCGGTCGTCGCCGCTCATGTATAGCGTAGTCAGCGCCTGAAGGCGTGTGTCGCCCAGGTACTGGAGCTGCTCGTAATACGGCGTGTCGACATAGGTTTCCCAGGCGCACAGTCGGGCGCCTCGCCAGTTGATGTCCCACATATCCTCGAGCCACGGCAAATCGCTGTCGAATCCGGCGGCGAGCTCGAATGGATAGGCCACAAAGACACCGTGCAGATCATGAATCGTTAATGGATCCTGCTGTGTCCGGATCTCGACCTGCACGTAGCGATACGTGCGGAACCACAGGGTCTGGAAGTGCCGTCGCTCGCCGCCATCGGGGCGGAATTCATCGCGCAGGCCGCTGATCGTCTTGCCGTCGATGTCGTTCCGGTTCCCCTTGTTCCCCTCTGCGTCCTTCAGCGCTTCGGCATAGGTCAGTGTGAGCAGGCTGCCCGCCCCACCGCTGGTCTGCAGAACGGCGAAGGCGTTGGTCAGATGCCCATGATCCAAAAGTAAAACGACCCGGCTCGCCGGCGGAATCACCAGGTCGTCGGTCCCGCTCAGGAAAGCATCATCGGGCGTAATGCCCTCCGCCCGGAGGAATGGAGCGCGGTACGAGCTGCCAGTTTCCCGATTCGCCAAAAGGATTACCTGCGCGTAGCTGCGTATTGCTGCCGCGAATGTCCGGGACGACTGCTGCCGCCGGCCACGCTTCTGCCGCAAAGTCGGGACCTGTCCAGCCCCATGGATAACGACTGCCGTCAATGGCCTCTCCAGGCGGTGATGCGTAGTAGCCATCCACGTCGGCGTCGCGAACGGGCACAGGCGAGTAGCCCGCGTTGCGGAGCACCGTCCAGCCGGGCCCTGTATTGATCGGAGTTTCTATCGGGCTGTCGCCCTGCAGCAGGAATGCCGTTCGGAGGCTGAACTGCGCCACCGGCCGCTGTGCCCCCCAGTTCCAGACCAGCGCAGCGAGCACATTGCGACCTTCACGAAGCTGCGGTGCGAGGTCGATCGTCTCGTAGCGCCAGTGCATCAGGTCCGAGCGCTGCGGTCCCGAGGAAACTTCAGTGCCGTTCAGATAGAGCCGATAGCGATTGTCCGCTGACACATGAACGGTGAACTCCGGTGGCACCGACTCCAGGTCGAATTCACGGCGAAAGTGGAAGACACCGAATTCATCACCCGGCGCATTCGGATGCGTAATCCAGTTTGCCGCCTGTGCCCCGTCAAACACGGTTGGCGGCTCGAGCTGCGCGATACTCGGCTGCACGGTACCGGCAAGCAGCAGCGCGGATGCGAGCGCGCGACAATGAGCTTTCATGGCGACTCCCATGGCTTGTCCTCTGTGATAATGCCATCTTAGACTTCCTGCCGGTCCGGCGACGCAACGGGGAGACATGATGAAGTTTCGCGTATTACTGATGTTGCTGTTGATGAATATACTGCCGATTAGTGTGCCGGCTCAGCAGAGTCCCGGTCGCTCCGGAGACGAAGCTGAGATCCGGCAGGTCGTGCAGGCATTCATCGAGACGCGTGAGCGTAACGATCGTGACGGTCTCGCCGCATTGCTCACCGCCGATGTCGACCAGCTCGTGACGACGGGCAGAATGCGTTCAGGACGCGAGGCTGTCGTCGATGGATCGTTGAACACGACTGCAGGCACCGGCGGAAGTCGACGAATCGCGATCGAAACGATCCGCTTCCTGGGTCCGGACGTCGCAATCGGTGACGGTCCCTACGATGTCGTCGACACGGCAGCCGGACCGGATCGTCACTACCTGACAACG
The DNA here is from genome assembly GCA_050114615.1 of Gammaproteobacteria bacterium. Taxonomy (GTDB): domain Bacteria; phylum Pseudomonadota; class Gammaproteobacteria; order Steroidobacterales; family Rariloculaceae; genus JAHEEO01. The sequence continues at coordinate 776 of JASFSB010000123.1, read as the reverse complement.
ATGATATTTCAGCGCATTTCCGGCGACTGGAAAATCACCGCAGTTCGGAACATGCAGCCGCGCCAGTGAGCTGCGACAGGAACCTGTTAGCGGCCAAACCTGAGGCGATACATTTCAGGGCGCGCGTTTCGTTGACGTCTCTGAGGCGGCAACTATGTAGAATTCGGATGAATCGAGCCGGTCGAGGCGCTTGAATGTCTTTCTGGTGCGAACTTAGAGAACGAAACGTCGTCAAGGTCGGCGTGGCTTATGCGATCGTCGGCTGGGTCGTCGTACAGATTTCGGACGTTCTGCTGCCGACCTTCGAAGCGCCCGAGTGGGTCATGCGTGTACTGGTGCTTTTCATCGTCATCGGTTTCTTCGTCGTGCTCGTTGTCGACAACTACGTTCTCGATGACGAAGCCACTGCAACGGCCGTTGCCGGGGCGAACGGTTCCGAAGCAGCGCCGGTAACGGGCATCACACCGACACAAAGCGAATCGCCGGATCCCGACGGTGAGGCGCAGACGACGTTGCCGTCGGTTGCCGTCCTGCCGTTCGTAAACAGCTCGCCGGATGCGCTTCGATCGTTCGATCGCGGCCTGCAGTTATCCGCCCGCACGGTTTACATACGCGGCTCGGCTCTGCTGGCAGCGCTCGCGGCGGGCGAGCGTGGCGAGATCGATCGTCGCGTCGCCGCGCTGTCGCAGAGTCAGGACATCGGGCGGGAGATCATCGCGGCGATCGCTCCGCATATCGACGATCCGCGCGCGGCATTCGAACGATTCCGGTTGTCG
>JASFSB010000122.1:0-6272 GCA_050114615.1 Gammaproteobacteria bacterium | reverse complement strand
CCATACATACGAACAGCAAACGATGATCAGCCATCTGAATATCGATTTCACTCTCTTTCGTTGTCCGACGAATTCGCTCCAGGAGTTTACCCAACAACTCAGACTCCCTGTTGTTCGATTTGCGTGCGAACGATTTCGAGATCCTCTGCGGTATCGACGCCACGCGGCGGCGGCGCACAGGCATCTGCGACGATGATCCGCATCCCGAGCCAAAGACATCTGAGCTGCTCGAGCTTTTCGATGGACTCGAGCTCGCAGACGCCGGCAGCCGAGACTTTACGCAATGCACCGACGCGATAGGCGTAGAGGCCGACATGGCGCTTCAGCGCATCCGGCCGCGCACTGTCGCGGGCGTGGGGAATCACCGCGCGCGAGAAATATAACGCATAACCGTCCCGATCGGTAACGACCTTGGCGAATCCCGTATCGGAGGCATCCTCCCCGGCCATAAATGGCGTCGTCAGTGTTGCCACGCCGGCATCGCGATGGTCCGCGAGTAACTGCGCAACCTGCGCGATCAGTTGTGGCGGGATCAGCGGCTCGTCACCCTGCACGTTCACGACGATACGGTCATCCGGCCAGCTCAGGATACGGGAGACTTCCGCAATGCGATCGGTTCCGCTGGCGTGTGACGCGCTGGTCATCGCAACGCGCGCTCCGTGCCTGCGCGCCGCCGCGGCGATTCTTTGATCATCAGTGGCGAGCAAAACCTGATCGGCTCCGCTGCTTCGTGCACGATCGTAGACGTGCATTGCCATCGGCTTACCGGCAATCTCGGCCAGCGGCTTACCGGGCAGCCGACTGGAATCGTAACGCGCAGGAATCACCGCGACGAACGGCTCATTGACTTGTTGTGTCACGCCCTATCCTTTTCGCGATCTTCCCGAGCATCTCCGCAGCAGCAGCCGACGACAGCTCGACGTCGACGACGACCGACCATACACCGCCGGGAACAGATTGCGGCAATTTTACGGCATCCTTCTCGGTGATCAGGACCGGCGCGGCGTCGGCGAATGCCAGGTTCGCAATCGGAATCACCGCATGGTCCGGCCAGGCGTGTTCGTCGACCGTGCAGCCTGCCTGCCGCAGCATCTCGAAGAAGCGGTCCGGATTACCGATCGCCGCCAGTGCATGTACCGTACTGCCCGAAAACTCGCTCAGCGGCCGTCGCAGACCGTCACGCAGCTGCACGACCGCCGTGCACGGCAGATCGAAGCGCAGCGCGCCTGGGTGAGTCCAGCCGGGACCATTCACCAGCACGACATCGGCGTGCTCGAGCCGGCGTGGCCTTTCACGCAGCGGTCCAGCCGGCAGCAGGCGTCCATTCCCCATCCCGCGAGCCCCGTCGACGACGACGATTTCACAATCGGCAGGCAATGCAAAGTGCTGCAGTCCGTCATCGCTGACGATGACATCGACGTTCGCGGTCTCGCTCAGCATGCGTGCAGCGGCAACGCGGTCAGCGCAAGCTACCACGGGGCAGTGCAGGCGACGTGCGAGCAAGACCGCTTCATCACCGGCCACCGAAGCGGAGGTCTCGGGGTCGACGCTGAACGGCTTGCCGGTCACATTCCCGCCGTAGCCCCTCGTCACGATCCCAGGCCTGTATCCGAGGCCGCGCAATTGCTCCACGAGCCATATCACGACGGGTGTCTTGCCCGTTCCACCGACAGTGACGTTGCCGACGACGACGACCGGTACCATCAGCGATTCCCGGCGCGACGCCGCGCGCGCGCGGTGCAGGGCGAGCATCGCCGCGTAAATCCAGGAAACCGGAACGAGCAACAGGCCAATGAGACTGCGCCGGTACCATATGTGCTGAAGAAGCTTTGCGAGCCAGACGCGCAATGTCTGTCAGCCTGAAAACTGCATCCGGTACAGTGCTGCATAAAAACCATCGGCCTGCAGCAACTGCTCATGCGCGCCGGACTCCACGATGGCGCCTTCGTCGAGCACGACGATTCGATCAGCGTTTTCGATCGTCGACAGTCGATGCGCAATGATGAGAGTGGTGCGGTTCTCTATGAGCCGCTCCAGCGCCTCCTGAATGATTCTCTCCGATTCGGTATCGAGCGCCGACGTTGCTTCGTCGAGAATCAGAATGGGCGCATTTTTCAGCAGCGCACGGGCAATCGCGATGCGCTGCCGCTGACCGCCGGAGAGCAAAGTACCGCGTTCGCCGATCGTCTTAGCGAGACCCTCCGGAAACTCGTTGGCGAATTCGAGCACATGCGCCGCTTCTGCCGCACGCTCGATTTCCTCACGCGAAGCGTCCCGCAGTGCACCATAAGCAATGTTGTTCGCAATCGAGTCATCGAACAACATGACGTCCTGACTTACGAGTGCGATCTGATTACGGAGATCACAGAGTCGATACTCGCGAATATCGACACCGTCGATACATATGACTCCACTATCCACGTCATAAAAGCGCGGCAACAATCCCACGAGCGAAGATTTTCCACTGCCGGAACGCCCAACGAGCGCAACTGTTTCACCGGAGGCAATGCTCAGATCGATGTTGTGCAATACCTTCCCGCGATCGGAATCGTAGGCGAACGAAACGTCCCGATACTCTACATCACCGCGCGCACGAGTACATCGCAGGTTGCCGGTATCGCGCTCTGCGTCCATATCGAGCACGGCGAATACGCTGGTCGCCGCGGCAATGCCTCGCTGCACGTAGGAATTGATGTTGATCAGCCGACGCAGCGGCGCGAGCAGTTGCGCCAGTGCAAAGATGAAGGCCATGAACACAGCAGCCGAAACCGTACTCCCCAGCCAGTCGCTGAACGCGACATAGATGATCGCCGCAACGCCACATGCGATCACCAGTTGCGTCAGCGACTCCCCGGCCGCACGCGTCGCGGCAAGGCGGGTGTGCAGCCTGAAGTTGCGATGATTGAACGAATCGAAGTTCTGCGCTTCCTGCTGCTCGCCGCGAAACACCTTGACCACCTTGTGAGCCGACAGTGACTGCTCAGCCACGCGCGTGACGTCGCCCATCGAATTCTGGATGCGGCTGCTGTAACGACGGAACGCGCGGCTGAGTGACGCGACGAGAAGAATGACGATTGGCGCGACGATGCTGACGAGCAGGCTCAGCTGCCAGCTCAGGTAAATCATCACTGCGATCAGCCATAGAATCGTCAGCAGGTCCTTCACGAGTACAACGACGGCGTTGGAGATCGCCTCAGCCACCTGTTCGGTGTTGTACGTCAGACGTGACAGCAGCTCCCCGGTAGATCCGGCGTCGTAAAACCTGGCGGGCATGCGCAGATATCGCTCGAAAAGCTGGCCGCGCAGATCACGCACGACCGACCGGCCGACCCAGCTCAGGAAGTAGACCGTTACGAAGTCCATAACAGCACGCAGCACGGCGATACCCACGATCAGCAGTGGGATATAGCGTGCAAGTCGATGCGCTTCGGCAGGATTCGTCAGGTATGCGCCAACCTGTTCCATGACGAGCGGCAACGCTGCATCGGCGGCAGCATGGAAGATCGCCGCAACCAGCGCGATTACGAGCAGCCGGGAATGCGGGCTCACGTACCGAAACAGTCGTGCATAGATACGCACGACCTCGGATTGCAGCGCGTAGAACATGACGCTAACCGTCCGGTGCTGTCACAGCCGCGATTTGAACCTGCGTGAAACCCAGCTGACCGACCACTTCCGTCGCTGTCACGAACGCCTGCAGAGTCGACTCTGCATCACCCCTGACCGTGACCGGAATATCGCGACGGTCGCCAGCGATTCTTTCGATTGCAGTTCGAAGCGTTCGCCGATCGTTGTTCAGAAGCGCTCGACCATTTACGAAGTAATTTCCGGTCTTGCTGATTGATATCTCCAGTCCGTCATCGACGACGCTGAGCGCCGCGTCGGTATCAGCCTCAGGCAAACTGAGATTGATCTCCGCCTCACGGACGAAACTCGTCGAGACCATGAAGAAGACGAGGAGCAGAAGTACGACGTCGATCAGGGACGTCAGATTGACCTCAGGCGCTTCTCTTTCGCGCGTCTGCAGTTTCATCACTGTTTTCCACAGGAGCGACATCAGCAAATCGACTCGCCGAAATGCCCTCGAGGAATTTCATGGCTTCCTTTTCCATCTGCACGACGAGGCCGTCGATGCGACCACGCAGGTAGCGATAGCCGATCAGGGCCGGAATCGCGACGGAAAGTCCGGCGGCCGTCGTTATGAGCGCTTCGGAGATACCGCCCGCCAGTACGCCGGGGTTACCGACACCGTTGGCAGTAATCGCTGCGAATACCTTAATCATGCCGATCACGGTACCGAGCAGGCCCAGCAGCGGCGTAATCGCCGCGATCGTGCCGAGCGGATTCAGATAGCGCTCGAGTTCATGGACGACGTGGCGCCCGCTGTCTTCGATGCTCTGCTTGATCGCATCGGGTTCGGCATGGCGATTGGCCAGCCCCGCCGCCAACAGCTGACCCAGCGGCGAGCTCTCGTGAAGGCGCTGCAGATGTTCGGCGCTGATCGTCCGGCGGCCCGCCCAATGGGTCACCTGCTGTGCCAGTTCACTCGGCAGAACACGATTGTGCTGCAGCGTCCACAGGCGCTCGAGTATGATCGCGGCGGCGGCAATCGAACACGCAATAATCGGCAGCATCAGCCAGCCGCCTGCCTGCACGATCTCCAGCATCTGCAATCCGTTGGAATCCGATAACCGGCGCACTATAACGTGACGCCAGGCGATTCTCCACAACGCCGCTCGCGGTTTGTGCGCCAGTAACGCGGCGCGCGCCTGCGCAGCGCCGTCACTTGCTCGAGGCCGTGTCCGGCATTGACTTCGATGGCACCGTGTTCACCGGTGACATAGATGTCAGCTCCGGCGCCACACCAGCGTGCAACGACTGCCGCGCGCGGAAAATTCCAGCGATTATGGAAGCCCGCGGAGAATACGACGACGGACGGTGATGTCGCCGCGACGAATGCCGGCGTCGAGGAGGTCGCGCTGCCATGATGCGGAGCAACGACGATATCGACGTCCACACTGCCGCCCGCCATGACGGCTGCCTCCCCGGCGCGTTCGATGTCGCCGGTAAGGAGGGCGCTGGAACCGGCCGCGGAAACACGTAATACGCACGAACCGTCATTGCCCCGCAACGATGACCCGGCCGGCGGGTGCAGTACCGTGAATTCAACGCCGTCGCGAGACCAGCGCTGGCCCGCGACGCAGCGCCTGCCCGGCAGCGTATTCACTTCCGGACCCTTCAGAACCTCGATATCCGGATACGCGGCGATCACCGCGGCTGCGCCGCCGCTGTGGTCATTGTCACCATGACTGACGACGAGCGTCTGCGGGGGCCGTCCGCCACGAAGTGCCGGAACGACGACATCGCGGCCGCTGTCGAACCCCGACCCGAACCGTGCACCTGCGTCATAGATCAGCACGTAATTACGAGTCCGCACGATGGCCGCCAGACCGTGGCCGACATCGAGCAGCGACAGGCTAAAGCTGTCCGCCGGCAGGCTGTGCTGGCGGGGCCAGATCAGCGGCGCGAGCGCCAGCAGGCCGAGAAGCCGACCGCGCTGCGGGTTCCAGGGCAGCATCGATACGACACCGGCAACGGCGAGCAGGATCGCGGTGGTTCCCGGAGCAGGAACCGCAACTGAAGCACCGGGCACGGCCGCGGCGCTCTCCAGTGCCGACATGGCGTTTTCCGCAAGCCGGCCCACCGCCTGCCACGCCCATGCAGGCGTTCCGGGCCACAGCTCGAACAGCGTGCACAACAACGCGGACGGCACGAGAATCAGACTGAAGAAAGGGATCGCAAGCAGGTTGACGGCGAAGGCGATCAGGGAAAATTCCTGAAAGAACGCGGCACCTGCCGGAACGGCCATCAGCGCGATTGCCAGTTGCACGGACGTGACGCCCTGCAACGAGCGTTTCAGGCGCGAAGCATACGGAACCGGATTGCGCGGCGCCATCGCGACGAACAAAGTTCCAACCGCTCCGAACGAAAGCCAGAATGAACTTCCAAGCGTCTCGAGCGGATCGATCACGAGCAGCAGCAATGCGGTCAGCGCGAGCCCGTGAAATCGGGAGATCTCCCGCTGCATGCTCGCTATCAGCAGTGCGGCCGCAAGCATCACGACCGCACGAACCGTCGATAAGGCAAAACCGGCAAGTGCCGCGTATAAAACTGCTGCCGACAGCGCGGTGAATCCGGCCGTCGCACTCGAACGCTCGACGAACCAGCCGCCACACCTGCGCAGCGCGCACCGCGCACACCACAGCACCGTC
>JASFSB010000121.1:0-6280 GCA_050114615.1 Gammaproteobacteria bacterium | reverse complement strand
GAAAGTAGGTCACGACCGCGATCAGCGAACCGAAGTGCACGGCGATGTCGAAGGCAAGACCCTGATCCTCCCATCCGAGCAGGGCCGGTACGAGGATCAGGTGCCCGGAGCTCGATATCGGAAGGAATTCGGTGAACCCCTGAAGGACCGCGAGAACGACGGCCTCAAAAAGCGTCATTGAGTATCTCCGCGTCACTCACGCCGGCGCATGGTAGCAACTTGCCCGCGCCGCTGAACGGACCCATTACTCATCGCGAATCACTGTTCAGAGCCGGGCGCGCAGATCGCGGCCGCACAGCGCTGCAGCGGGATCGGTGCTCAGCAGCAGCGCTTTGAAACGCTCGCCCATCTCTCCGGGCAGCAACAGCGTCCGCAGGCTCGCGGCCTGGGTGAAATCGAGTCCCTCGGCCAGCAGCGGATCGTCCTGCAGCGCTTCGGCAATCCAGCTGCCCTGCGTCGCGTAACCAGCGAGCTGCATGCCCGCAGCCCGTGCAGCGTCCGCACAGTCGCTGAAATCGACCCAGGCGGTGATGTCCTGCAGGCCCGGGAACAGGAACGGATTGCCGTGTGCGCGGTGGCGGTAGTGGCACATCAGCGTGCCGGCATCGCGTTGCGGATGAAAGTACTCGCGGCGCGAGAACCCATAATCGACGAGCAGGATGTCTCCGCCGACGAGTGCTGCGCACAGCGACCGGATCCACGCGGGCAGCAGTGGGCGAATCTCCGTCGTAAACCCTTCCGGCAACGGCTCCGACAGCCGAGCACAGATCGAGTCGATGCACGCCTGCTGCGTCGCATCGAGCGGTTTCGCGTGCCAGCAAAATTTCTCGCCTTCCAGCGCAACGGCGAGCTGCTGCCAGCCGGATCGGGTGCGCGTGATGCGATCGACGGGCAGCGCATCCACCACTTCGTTGGCAATAATCGCACCAGAGCAGCACGCCGGATCGAGTCGATCGATCCATTCGACGCGGGTCCGGCGCGCGGCGAGGCTGCGCAACTGACGGGCACGCAGATCCGCCGAGGGCTCGAGAATTCGGTAAGCCACCCGATCGAGTCCGCGTTCATCGAGCAGCCGCAGGATGTCGTCGGCGAGCTTGCCGGTCCCGGCACCGAGTTCGACGATCACCGGCGAGTCATACGCAGCAAGGCGGGGCATCAGGGTCGCAACGATCGCTCGTGCGAGAAAGTCACCCTGATCGACCGCTGTGATGAAGTCACCCTCGGCGCCGAATTTCACAGCCCCTGCACTGTAGTAACCGAGACCCGGCTCAAATAGCGCCATCTGCATGTAGCGCGAAAAAGCAATCGCCCCCCCGGCCGCATCGATAACCGTACGAATGCGCTCGCGCAGTCGCTCACTGTGCGCAAGCGCAGCGGGCTCTGGCTTGGGAAGACCGTGGTAGTTTTGAATGGGAAACACTTTGACCGGAATCGCGACTCGCCGGCTAGTGTAACCTTACGCTCCTTCGCAGCCGATGGAGAGTCACTTGCAGGGTCGATGGGCATTGATCACGGGTGCGGCAAAACGGATAGGCGCTGTAGTCGCTCGCACGCTGCATGAAGCCGGCGCGAACGTCGCCGTTCATTACTTCAGCTCGTCCCAGCATGCCGATCGCCTCGTCGCGGAGCTCAACGCTGCGCGCGCCGATTCGGCTATGGCTATACAGGCCGATCTGCGGTCAATCGACTCGATCCACGCGCTCGTCGATACGGTGGTGTCGCGGACCGGACAGCTCGATCTGCTCGTCAACAACGCATCGACGTTTTATCCGACTCCGCTCGGCACGATCACCGAAGAACATTGGGACGACCTGATCAACGCCAACCTCAAAGCGCCGCTGTTTCTGAGCCAGGCTGCATTCCCTCACCTGCGCGCCGCGCGCGGCGTCATTATCAACATCATCGACGTGCACTCGCAGCGTCCGTTGCGCGACCATCTCGTCTACGGGCCGGCAAAGGCCGGCCTCGCGATGCTGACGCGTTCGCTGGCAAAGGACCTCGGGCCAGAGATTCGCGTCAACGGCGTCTCGCCCGGCGCGATTTTGTGGCCGGAGGAAGGTCTGCCCGAGAAGACACAGCAAAGCATCATTCGTGAAATCGCGCTGAAGCGCGTCGGCGCGCCCGAAGACATCGCGAGCGCTGTCCTATATCTCGCTCGTGACGCGACCTATGTAACCGGACAGATCCTCGCCGTCGACGGGGGACGCAGCGTCGGCTGGTAGCGGCGGCAGCTCGTCGATCGTGCAGATCCGCTGCAGTCGTGCATCGGCGCGCCGCTGCGCCCAGTGATCTGCGATCGCGCGCCCGTCGAGCGGATGGCGGAGCTGCGGCGCGATCTGTGCCAGCGGACCGAGAACGAACGGGTACCGCAGCACATCGTCGCGCGGCAAGCGGCGCCGCGCATCCACTCGCCCGCCGTACATGAGCAAATCGCAGTCGAGTGCCCGAGGGGCAAATCGACCCATTTTGGGCGGCAGAGCACCGGAATTCTCGATCGCGTCGAGGCGGGCCTCGACCGCATCCGGATCCAGGCGCGTGCGCACTGTGAGCACGACATTGAGAAAATCATCGCCATCGAAGCCGAACGCCGGGCTGCGATAAACCGACGAAACCTCGAGCTCGCCGAAGGCCGCCCGCAACGCTTCGATGCCGGCGCGCAGCCCGGACTCCGGGCGGATGTTGCTCCCGACCCCGATGTAGACATCGACGGCGGCCGACGGCGTTGTCGGTATTGGTGCGGAGCGGTTCAAACAGCTGGCCCTGTGCGCGTCAGTCGTAGTCGCTCGGGCGGCGCTCGATGGTCACGCCGACGTCGCGAGAACCCGCAATCGCGCCGGGCTTGGAAACCGACAGCCGCACGGACGGCACAGGAAACTCCGTGACGATGATGCGTGCCAGCGATTCGGCAAGCGTTTCCACGAGCGCAAACTCGGACGCTTCGGCAAATGCAATCAGCCGCTTTGCAACGCTTTTGTAATTCAGTGCCGCATCGATCGAATCCGATGCAGCGGCGCGCGCCACGTCGGTCGCCATTTCGACGTCGAGCGTGACGGTCTGTGTCGCGCCTCGTTCCCATTCGAAGATCCCAATGATGACCTGAACCTCCAGGCCGCGCAGAAAAATCGTGTCCAGCTTGCTCAAACCTCCGGAAACCACTTCATTTCGTCGCCGATCGACATTGCGATGTCGTCTGTGACGGCCGCAGCTCATCGATTGGCCAGCGCGCCCGCGCAACGATGCGAGTATCGCATTCGCCTGGCAAACGCAGCGCCCCGGCGAACGCGATCATCGCGCCATTATCGGTGCACAGGGCGGGACGGGGAAAGAACACTTCGATCGCCTGCGCGGCGGCGGCCGCCGCCAGTTGCTCACGCAGCAAACGATTCGCACCGACGCCACCGGCCACGACGAGCTGCCCGAGTCCCGTGTGCTCAGCCGCTCGCAGACACTTTTCCACGAGGCTGTCGATGACCGCCTGCTGAAACGAGGCCGCCAAATCAGCGCGTGTGGCCGCATCGAGCGCACCGCCGCGATCCTGTTGTCGCGCGACTTCGATACGCACCGCCGTCTTCAGACCGCTGAAGCTGAAATCGAGCCCGCGGCCACGCAGGGGACGCGGAAAATCGAATGCAGCGCCATCACCCTGCTCGGCGAGCGCCGCAATCGCCGGACCACCCGGATACGGCAGATCGAGCAGCCGCGCAACCTTGTCGAAGGCTTCCCCGGCGGCGTCATCGAGCGTCTGGCCCAGTATCTGGTAATCGCCGAGCGCGCGCGCGGCAACGAGCTGGCTGTGCCCGCCCGACACGAGTAACGCCAGAAACGGGAACTCCGGCGCCGAATCCTCCAGCATCGGTGCGAGCAGATGGCCTTCCATATGATGGACGGCAACGACCGGAATCCTCAGCGCCCAGGCGAGCGCCACCGCATACGCGCCGCCGACCATCAGCGCTCCTACGAGCCCCGGACCGGCCGTATAGGCAATCGCATCGAGCTGGTGCAGCTCGGTGTCCGCCGCATCGAGCACGCTGGCCACCATGGGTGCGATGCGCGCGGCGTGATCGCGGGAGGCGAGTTCCGGAACGATGCCGCCGAACGGCGCGTGCAGACTCACCTGGCTGGCCAGCTCCTCCGCGAGCAGCCCCCGGCGGGTGTCGTAAACCGCCGTGCCGGTCTCGTCGCAGCTCGTTTCGATGCCCAGTACGCGCATATCGCCAGACTCAGCGGGCTTTACACAGCGGGCGCTGCGCCGCTAATATTATCGGCTCGCTGGCCGGATATCCGGCCAGCGTCGTTTCAGAGAGCTCGATATGCCTGGCGTACGAATCAGAGAAAGTGAACATTTTGACGGTGCTTTGCGCCGCTTCAAGCGTGCCTGCGAGAAAGCCGGCATTCTGACAGAGCTGCGCAGGCGTGAGTACTACGAGAAGCCGACGCAGGAACGCAAGCGCAAGAAAGCGGCGGCCGTCAAACGCCATCTCAAGCGCAACGCGCGCACCTCCGGTCGCAGGCGGCGACTCTACTAGTCAGCCGGCCGGGGCGGCCACTCGAGTCCGTGCTCAGGGACAAGATCACCGAAGCCAGTAAGGCTGCCATGCGCAGCGGCGAGAAGTCGCGGCTGGCCGCGCTGCGGCTCCTGCTCGCCGAAGTCACGCAGCAGGAAGTCGATACGCGTAAAACACTCGATGACGCGGCAGTACAGGGCATCATCGCGAAAATGATCAAAAAGGGACGCGACGCGGCGGCGCAGTTCAAAGACGCCGGACGCGATGACCTGGCCGAGAAAGAACTAAGCGAGATAACGGTCTTCGAGGAGTTCATGCCGCAGCAGCTCAGTGCTGATGAAGTGTCCGCAGCCATTGCGCAGGCGATTGAAGCGACCGGGGCGACCGGCATCCGGGACATGGGCAAGGTGATGGGGCATCTCAAGGGCAGCATCGCCGGGCGTGCGGATATGGGTGCGGTCAGTGCCCAGGTGAAGGCGCAGCTCGCTAACGGCTGACGGATTGGCGTCACGGCGCGTCGATGGACGCCAGCGGACGCTCGTTGGGTATCTGTGCAGGCCGCGGCACTCCGGACCGCCGAAGGTTATGCTTGCAGAGCAATGAATGGCAGGATTCCACGAGCATTCATCGACGATCTGATATCGCGGGCCGATATCGTTGAAGTCGTCGGCCGCCGCGTGGCCCTGAAAAAAGCCGGCTCCAACTACAAGGGCCTGTGCCCGTTCCACGACGAAAAGACGCCGAGCTTCAACGTCAACCCGGCGCGCGGCATCTTCAAATGCTTCGGCTGCGATGCGGGAGGCAATGCGATCGACTTTCTGATGAAGTTCGATCACCTGCCGTTTCCTGAGGCGATCGAGGCGCTCGCTGACCTGCTCGGCGTGCCGATGCCGGAACGCGAGACGGATTCGCACGAACCCGTTCGAGCACCGTTGCTCAATGTGCTCGACAAAGCGGACCAGTACTTCCGCGCGCAGCTGCGCGAGCATCAGCCGGCAATCGACTATCTGAAAGGCCGTGGCATCGACGGCCCGACCGCCGCGCGCTTCGGACTCGGCTATGCGCCGGAAGGCTGGAGCGGACTGCTCGATACGTTCGAGGCCGGCCGCCGCAGCGAACTGCTGCAGGCCGGTCTGATCCGGCGCAATGAGCAGGGTCGCGAATACGACTACTTCCGCAATCGGATCATGTTTCCGATTCGCGATGCGCGCGGTCGCACACTCGGCTTCGGCGGCCGGGTGATGGGTGACGGTGAGCCGAAATATCTGAATTCGCCGGAAACGCCGGTGTTCGAAAAAGGTCGCACGCTGTACGGTATTTACGAAGCGCGCCGGAGCCCGGGCAGAATTCATGACGTCCTCGTCGTCGAGGGCTATATGGATGTCATCGCGATCGCCCAGCACGATGCCGGTCATGCGCTGGCCACGCTTGGTACGGCGACGACACGCGAACACGTACAACAGCTGACTCGTCTCGCCGACGAAGTGATTTTCTGCTTCGATGGCGACGCCGCCGGTCGCCGCGCGGCGTGGCGTGCGCTTGAGACGTGCCTGCCGTTCGGCGGCGGCAATGTGTCGATTCGCTTCATGTTGCTGCCGGGCAGTCTCGATCCCGATTCGGTTCTGCGTGAGCGCGGCGTCGAGGTTTTTATTAAACATAAGTCCGGTGCCGCGACGCTGTCGGCCTTCTTTCTCGCGGAGCTGCGGGAACGCCACGATCTCGGCGATGCCGACGGCCGGGCACGGCTGCTGAATGAGGCGAAGGCCCTGATCGCC
>JASFSB010000120.1:0-6285 GCA_050114615.1 Gammaproteobacteria bacterium | reverse complement strand
ACTGCGCCACCTGCGTCCAGGTGATGCTTTTCATGCCGCCCAGCGTTGCATAGATGAACACGATCGCCATGCCGATGATGACACCAACGTTGATGTCCACTTCGAGGAAGCGGCTAAACACGACACCGACGCCGCGCATCTGACCGGAAACGTAAACGAAGCTGATGAACAATGCGCATAGCACGGCGACGACACGCGCCCATTTCGAGTCGAAGCGCTCACCGACGAAATCCGGCACCGTGTAATGACCGAATTTACGCAGATAGGGCGCGAGCAACAAAGCGAGCAAAACGTACCCGCCGGTCCATCCCATCAGATAGACGCCGCCTGCGTAGCCCATGACCGAAATGAGCCCGGCCATGGAAATGAAAGACGAAGCACTCATCCAGTCCGATGCCGTCGCCATGCCGTTGGCCATTGCCGGCACACCGCGCCCGGCGACATAAAAACCACGTGTATCGCGAACGCGCGCGAGCCAGGCGATAGTCAGATAAAGCGCGAAGGTCAGTCCGACGAAGAGCAGGGTCCAGGTCTGAGTCGTCATTCGCCTGATCCCGGACGCGAAAGCTGCGCAAGCTTTTCATGATGCTTCGCGTCGAGGCGGTTCATCGAAACGCAATAGATCAGAATGCAAAGAACGAAAATGACGATGCTGCCCTGCTGTGCAAACCAAAAGCCCAGCGGCAGGCCCGTGAAAGGCAGGTTGAACTGATTGAGCCAGTCGGCAAACACGATCGCGCAGCCGAACGACGACAGCGCCCATATCAGCAGCAGTATCGCCATGATTCGCAGATTGCTGCGCCAGTACTCCTCCAGCAGCTCATGCACCCGCGGATCGTGCAGGTCGGGACTGGTGACCGTCTCGTCTTCGCTCATCGAGTCAGTACATTCATTCGCAGATGGGAATAAACCAGACCGTCCGGCCTGTCCTGACCTTCGGCGATCACCCGTGACGACGGAAACTCATCGAGATCGTAAACGACGAGATTGCCGGTCGCGCCGTCGGCTACAAACAGCAACTCCCCGTCGATGTGCAGACTGAACGGCCCGGGCGGACTGCCCGCATCCCGCGCGACATGCTCTGCGATAAGGCGCTCCGAGCCTGCAGCGAACACAAGCAGCCGTTGTGGCGCGGGCGCGGCCTGACCTCCCCCGCTTGCGACGACGACGCGACCGGCAGCCGATGCGGCAACACGCCCGACAAAGCCAAGCTCGCGGATGGTTCGTGTAACCGTGCGACGCTGCGCATCGACGACCGAAACGGAATTTGCCAGCCGGTTCGCCACCCAGACTTCACGGCCGTCGTGAGTCACCGCCAGCCCCTCCGCTCCGGCGCCCGTCTCGAGCACCACGGTTTCTCTTTCCCCGGTGAGATCGACGATCGACAGCGTGCCGTTGCCGCCGCGCCCGGCTACGTAAGCCGTCCGCCCGTCCGGGCTCACGCGCACCATGTGATTGTCCTCACCCCCGACTGCGAACGTATCCACGATGCGCCGATCGAACACGTCGATCAGCGCAATCGCGCCGGCGCGTTCCATCGAAGCAACGGCACGACGGCCGTCCGGCAGAAACGCGAGGCTATGCGGCCGCGTCTCCGGCCCCAGATCGATCGTGCCAATCAGGGCCGCAGCCGGCACATCGAATACCAGCACGGACGAGCCGGGATGCTCGCCAGTGCCGTAATTACTCGTCAAAACGAGCCGTCGATTCGGCGAGATCGCAAGCTCGTGCGGCACTCGCGGCCCGATCGGATGCCGTGCGAGCTCCACCCCTGTGGGCAGATCGATGAAAGAAACGCTGCCGCCGGCACGATTCGCGACGACGAGCGTGCCCTGAATTTCCTGAGCCTGAAGCGACGCACACAGCACGCTGACAATGAGTGCCGCTGCTGAGTGCCTGGCGATGTTGTTCACAGTAACGCCAGACTCAGCTGCGGGAAGACCATCAGCAGGATCGTGACAATCAGCGTGATGAACACGAATGGGAACGCGCCGCTGAAGATCGTCCCGAGCGTAATGTTTTCGTCATTGATACTCGACTTGATGACATAGACGCTCAGACCCAGCGGTGGCGTCAACAGACCGATGTTGACACCGATGACCGTCACGACGCCGAACCAGATCAGATTCCCGCCGAGCTCGCTGACCACAGGCAAGGCAAGCGGCAGCAGAATCAGCATCATCGAAGTGGAGTCGAGCACCATACCGATCACGATCAGCAGCAACAGGTAGATCGTGAGGAAAGTGAACATATTCAGTCCGCTGCCGAGCAGCGTCCCGATGTCCTGCGGCAATTCCGTCAGCGTCAGCATCATGCTGAACGTGCTCGCGCAAATGATCAAAAACAGTATCGTGACGGAAACCTGACCCGTCTCGCGAATGACCTCCCACAACCTTGCCCAGCTCAGACGGCGTCTGATCAGTGCAATCAGCATGGCGGCAAAGGCGCCTGCGGCACCGGCTTCCGTCGGTGTGAAATACCCGCCGTAAATGCCGCCCAGCACCACGACGATCAGAATCACCACTGGCAGCATCCCGAGCCAGGGATTACCGGCCTCCTCCTCCGGCATGGCAGTGGCCGCACGGCTGCGGCGCACGTCGCCGACAAAGCCCGGCGCGAGCCAGGCCATGAGGATGACGCCTACCGCGAATGCGCCGGCCAGCAGGACACCCGGAATGATGGCCGCAATGAACAACGCGCCGATCGAGACCTCTGCAATGACACCATAAATGATCAGCAGGAGGCTCGGGGGAATCAGCATGCCGAGCACGGATGAGCCGGCCGTCAGGCCGACTGCAAATCTCGCCGTGTAGCCCTGCCGCACCATTTCGGGCACGGCGATTTTCGAAAAAATGGCGGCCGCGGCAATGGCTATCCCTGTGATTGCCGCAAAAATCGCGTTGGCCGCAACGGTTGCGACACCGAGTCCGCCGATGATCCAGCCGAACAGTTGCTGCGCCGCGCGGAACGCATCGCGGCCGATTTCCGAGACCTGCACAAACAGCCCCATCAGCACGAACAGTGGCACAGGTGCAAACACATACTCGGAAATCGTGCCTTCCGCGGCCAGCGACAATGTACGTGTCGCGACGCCAAAATCGTGCTTCAAAATTGCCAGCCCGAGGAAACCGGTGATCAGCAGTGCGATGGCGATGGGCATACCGAGCGCGATCAGACCGAGCACTGCGATGATCATGGACACGCCGATCGTCTGCTGAGCGACATCACCCTGCCACAGCCAGATCGCGAGTCCGGCGGCTGCGACAGGCACAACGAGCGAAACCCAGGACCGCCGGTGCCCGCTTTCGCGCCCGAGTTGCAACAGGCATTCGAGGGCGGCGACTGCGGCACCGATCACGATAATGAGCTTGATGGGCCAAACACTGATCTTGAAGATACCCTCGACGCCTGCGAATTCAGAGGTACTGAACGCGCGCGTGAAATCCGGCCACGCGCCGATCGTCATCAGTGCAAAGATTGCCGCGGCCATCACAGCCATGACGACATCCCAGCCGCGGACGACCTCCGGACTGGATGCCGAAATACGCCAGATCAGGAACTCAGCGCGCGTGAGCTTGTTCTCGTGAACAGCAAATGCGAGCTGCAGAAATACACAGCCGACGAGCGACAGAGCGACAGCCTCGGGCACAAAAGCAATCGGGCTGTCAAAGACGTTGCGACCGACGATGTCGGCGCAAATCATGATCATGATCGCGAAGACCCAGATCACGCCAGCGCCGTTCATCCAGCGCATCACAGAAATGAAGGGTCTCATTGTTCGCGATCCCAGTCGCGCAGCGGCGTCGCGCCATGGCTACGCATGGCGTCCATATAAATTCCGAGCACTTCCTTTGCCGGAATGCCGCGTTGCTCTGTCGCTTCGGCCCAGCGGCCGGCGATATTCGGCAGACCGTCGAGCCATTTGAGCTTTTCCTCGTAGGGCAGCTCGGCAACCGTCGCACCGTCAGCCTGCATCGATTTCAGGCCCCGCTCGTAGCGAACACCGAGCTCATCAGCGACGCCGGCACTGTATTCACGTCCGAGCTCGCTCAGCACGACCTGAATATCCTCCGGCAGGGAATTCCACGTATCGAGATTGATCGACATGCCACCGGTCAGCTGACCGCCGAGACCAACGAGCGTAATGTACGGCGCAACCTCATGAATCCGATAAGGCGGCGCTCCGGTCAGGATCGTCAGCACGCCGTCGGCAACGCCCGTTTGAATCTGTGTGTAATAAGTCGTCAGCCCACCCTCAACCGCCACGGCGCCCGTACCCTCGAGCCAGGTTGCCGACGGGCCCGGCGCCAGAATTTTGCGACCGCGCAGATCGTCGACCGAATTGACCGGAAAGTTGGTCATCAAGTGGTAGGTGTCGAGCACGCTGCCGCCGAGAAAGCGTTGATTCTGATCGGTCCAGGCTGAAGTCAGTGCGGGCACGGTCTCGTGCAGCTCGTTCATGACCTCACGCAGCATCTGGAAATCGTCCGATACGAACGGCGCGTAGTACGTAACGTTTTGCAGCGGCATCTTCGAGAGCTCCCAAAGCGTGCCGACCCAGCCCATGTCCGTCAGGCCTATCTCGACGGCTTCGAGGGTATTCTCATACTTGTACAGCGAACCGCCGTAGGCTTCCGTCCAGCGAATCGAGTGCGGACTGCCCATCGCCGCCAGCCTGCGATTCGACTCGGGCACGACCAGTGTCGCCATGACACCGACCCAGGGCAATGCCGTCGTATGGCTCGAGGCAATCGTCAGCCGGTACTCTTCTGACATTACCGGTGAGGCGCAGAATGGAAACGCCGCGGCAATGAGCCACGCTGCCCGTCGAACGCGCCTGAAACAATTCTGTGGCGCCACGAAATCCCCCCTCACGCTGGCTGCGGAAAATCGCCAGTGGCAGTGACATTAGCACGGTTGCCACGCGCCATTAAAGTTGACGGGCGGCGCGCATCGGCTACAGTGCGCGCATGGGCATGTTAGTTGACGGCAAGTGGCACGACGTTTGGTACGACACCAAAGAGTCGAAGGGGCGTTTCGTACGCAGCGAATCTCAGTTTCGCAACTGGATTACTGCCGACGGCAGCGCGGGACCGAGCGGCAGAGAAGGCTTCAAGGCCGAACCCGATCGATATCACCTTTACATATCGCTCGCCTGTCCGTGGGCACATCGTGCACTGATCTATCGCAGGCTGAAGGGGCTCGAGTCGACGATTACGCTTTCGGCCGTGAATTCCTACATGGGCGCCGAAGGCTGGACATTCGAGCCCGGCCCCGGCGTCATCCCCGACCCGATCAACAACGCCAAACGCATTTACGAGGTTTATCTTGCGGCCGACCCGCATTACAGCGGCCGCGCGACCGTGCCGATCATCTGGGACAAGAAGCAGCATACGATCGTCTCGAACGAATCCGCCGAAATCATTCGAATGCTGAATTCCGCGTTCGACGGCATCGGCGCAACCTCCGTCGACTTCTACCCGCAGGCGCACCGCGCCGAGATCGACCGGCTCAACGACTATATCTATCCCAATCTCAATAACGGCGTTTACATGTCCGGCTTCGCAACGACGCAGGAAGCGTATGAAGAAGCCGTGACGAAGGTTTTCGAGGCGCTCGACATGCTCGAGGAACGACTCGAAACACGCCGCTATCTCGTCGGTACGCAAATCACCGAGGCGGACTGGCGCCTGTTCACGACGCTCGTGCGCTTCGATCCCGTTTATGTCGGCCACTTCAAGTGCAACCGCCGGCGGCTGTATGACTATCCGAATCTCTGGGGTTACCTCTGTGATCTGTACCAGCAACCCGGCATCGCCGACACGGTCGACATCGATTACTGCAAACGTCACTACTACGGCAGCCACGAAACGATCAACCCGCATCTGATCGTGCCGGTGGGCCCCGACATCGACTATTCGGCGCCGCACAATCGAGCTGATCTGGGCTGAGTCGCCTGTTCGACCCGGAAATCGATGGCGCGAATACTCTACGGCGTCTCCGGGGAAGGCAGCGGACATTCCTCACGCGCCCATGAGGTGCTGCCCGATCTGATCGACCACGGGCACGAGGTACGCGTTGCGACCTATGCACGTGGCATCACGAACCTCGCGCATGACTACGACTGTATCGAGATCGAGGGCCTCACGATCGTCAGCCGTGACAACCAGGTCAGTCGAATCGGCACGGTGATCGAAAACCTGCGTCGATCGGGGCGTCTGATCCGACGCTTCCGGCAATTGCGGCGCGAGGGCGTTCGGGAATTTCGTCCCGATGTCGTCATCA
>JASFSB010000119.1:0-6307 GCA_050114615.1 Gammaproteobacteria bacterium | reverse complement strand
GAATACGGGCTCAAGGCGCGTCTATATGAAATCGTCAACGACCTCGTCGCCGGCAATCGCCTGAGCGGGCGCACACGAGCGCCGTTCGTCCATGACCTCGAGGACGTACGGACGCTGCCGCCGATCATGTACCCGGGCAAGATTCTCAATGCTGCCGTCAACTTCTATACGCATGTGAACGAGACGGGTACGCCTGAGGAGCGAGCTGAAGCGCGCCGGCAACGAGTCGTCAATCGCGGCGTGCCGTATCTGTTTCTGAAGCCGAGTCGTGGCGCCGTCGTCGGCAATGGCGAACCGATCGTACTGCCCTGGGGCCGCACACAGACTGACTGGGAAGTCGAACTCGGTACGGTCATCGGCCGGGCAGCGAAATACGTCTCGGCCGAGGACGCGCAGGACTACATTTTTGGCTACATGGTCACCCTCGATATTTCCGATCGCGGCGGCCGACCGCCGGGTGGTGCGCCGTTCGACCTCGATTGGTTCGTCGGCAAGGGGCACGATACCTTTGCGCCTCAGGGGCCATGGATCGTGCCGAAGGAGTTTTACGGTGATCCGATGGCGAACCTGCGTCAGACGCTCAGTGTCGACGGTGAGCAGATGCAGGAGGCGCAGGCCGGCGACATGATTCATTCATTGTACGAGCTGATCGAGTACGCCTCGTCCATCGTGACGCTCTATCCCGGCGATGTAATCAACAACGGCACTTCCGGCGGCACCGGCATGGGCACGGCCGTGCGTGGCGAACAGCGGTTCCTGCAGCCGGGCGAGGAGATTGTCGCAACGATTGACGGTATCGGCACGCTGCGCATGCCGGTGGTCGCAGGGCCGCAGCCCGGGCCCGGCACGGGCGCACGCCTGCCGCCGGTTTCGAGCTACACGGAATAGGCCATCGCAGGCATTTCGAGTCTCTGCGGCATGCCGGACAGCGGTGCGCTGCGCCGGTAACCGAAACCGAGTGCGCATGCGTGTCGGCCCGGTGCCGCCGTTGTTGTGCTCCTGGGGTCAGGCATCGCCGATGTCCGTGCTTTCGATCGTGTCGTCGCCCGGCACAAACGTGTCCATTCGCAACGCACCGAGATCGACGAAAGCATGCAGTGCCATACAATAGACGAGGTTGTCCGTTGCAGCGAAGACGACGCCGAGGATCGTGCCGATGATCGCGACGCGAAACATGTTGGCAGTGCCCTGATAGACGTGTCCGACCGCAAAAATCGCGGTCGACAGAGCGACTGCCCCGGCCGCTTCGAGGCCGATGATCGATTGTGCGTAAAAAAACAGAAAGGCGCGGAACAGGATCTCCTCGCAGATGCCCGCGGTCATCGAGACGGTGACCCACAGGTTTTTTTCCGCCGCGCTGCGCGGAAGAATGTTTCGCATCGGATACAGCATTCTGCGCATTGCGCCCGATCGCTCCATGCGATCACGCACGACCGGGATGAGTGGCGACTGACTCAGGAGCGCCAGAGTTGCGAACCCGAGAACCAGGAGGGCATCGGAAGTCAGTCGCGATGAGAACAGTTCGGCGACGTATCGAGGTTCGGCGCTCCACATTGCCGCCAGAGCGATGACGGCCAGCGCCCATTGGCTGACGATCGCGCTGCGATAGAAACTGAGCCGCGCCCCCGGATCGCGCACGACCAGCGTGTCGAGCAGTCGAATTCCCCTGACTGACTGCCATGGGATGATCAGCAGCATGCCGAAGACGGCATGTACGAGCCAGTAACTCACTCAGAGAGAATCGATATACTCGCGCATCTGCTGCCGCTGGGCCGGATCGGGCACCGTACCTAGCGCGGCCATGGCGTTCTCGGCCATATGCTCCGGGTTGCTCGTCTCGGTCAGCACGCATGTCAGTGAGGGATTGGCGAGGATGTACTTGAGCGAAAACTGTGCCCAGCTCGTGCAGTCAAACTCGTCGGTCCACTCGGGCAGCGCTACATTCTCGAGCCGTCTGAAATAGGAACCGTTCATGAAGGGCCTGTTGATGAGCACGGCAGCGCCGCGATCCGCAGCCATCGGCAGAATGCGGTTTTCCGCCGAGCGTTCAGTGATCGAATAATTGACCTGAATGAAGTCCGGCGTTTCGCGGCGGAGGAATCCCTCGAGCCGGTCGTAGAGACCTTCTTCGGCCACTGTGACACCGATGTAACGAGCGAGTCCGCGATCCTTCCAGTCACGCAGGGAGGGCCAGTGCGTATCGAGATCGGTCAGCGAAAAAATCTGAATCAGGTCGACCTGCTCGCGGCCGTATAGACGCAGCGTTTCCTCGAACTGACGAATTCCGGCGTCGCGACCGGTCTGATCGATCTTGCTGGTGACGAATAAAGCATCGCGCAAATCGGGCAGATTGATGATGGAGCCGAATCCGGCGTCGTTTTCCGGATTGCGTGGCCATGTGTCGACGAGACGACCGCCATGCGCTACGAGCGTACGCAGCACTTCCGTCAGCGGCCCGGTGCCTCGCTCGGCAATCTCCGACACGCCTTTGCTCGAGCCGAGCCCAACGACAGGCAGCGATTCGCCGCTCGAGGGTATCGTTCTTTGCGGTAACCGGGTCTGAGCAGGAGCGAGCCGAGGGGTCAGCGCCGCGAAGCCGGTCGCCGCCACCGAGTTTACGAATTGTCGTCGTGTCTGCCGTGCATCGAACATTTCGCTCCGCCTCCTGCTATGAACCGCGGAGGACAGCTTAGCACTACCGGCTACTTCATCAACGCATTCTTAATGTTGTCGATCTGCGGCCGGAATTCCTCGATCGATGCGTTCACGTCATTCGCCGAGCAGATGCCCAGGCGCTGCAGAATCGGAAAGAGCGTACCGTCGAGCGCCTGCTGGGCGACCTCATGCTGATAAACCACTCGTGCGGCGATCAGAACTTCACAGAGCGTAGCGGTTTCTTCGACGGGCAGGTCCGTCTGGAGCTGGTTTTCGAGTGCGTTCGCGAGTTCGTCGGACATGCCCCAGGTCTCGGCAATGGCCCTGGCGATCGCCGGGTGCCACTCCCTGAGAACCTCGTCGAGCTCGGAATAGCTGATGTCGGGATATTCAATCGATTTCATGAAGATGTAGAGTCGGCCGAGCACGCTGAGCAGGCCCGCCAGCATGGCTTCCTCGGCGTTGAGCTTCGTGTAGTGCTTCGCGATGACGAAACTGCGCGCTGCCAGTTCGACGCTTTCGGTCCAGATGCCCTTGAGTGCGGTCCGCGCTTGTTCAGAGAGGCGCGCGTTGCGCTCGAGCTGGCGCAGCGCGAACGAAATGGCGCAGTTCTGAATGAGCTTGAAGCCCATTTGCAGGACCGCTTTGCGCACATCGACGATTTCGTTCGCTGACGTTCTGACGGCAGCGGAGTTGGCGATCTTGATGACCGTTGCCGCAAGCGCGGGGTCGGAGCTGATGATTCTGACGATTTCGTTCGCGTCGGTATCGTCTTTCTGAAACGACTGTTGAATGCGGACGACAGCATCAGGGAACGTCGGCAATTCGAGATCGTTATTTGTCAGATCGCTGGCGAGCATCGTGACAAAGTCGGCGGGGGTGACGGGTGCAGCGGCGGACACGCTGATTCTCCATTTAAACAGTGCTATACGGCAGTGCTATCGGCGCGCGCCGGCTCGACTTGAGCGCCGCGGTCCCGCGGACGTCACACTTTTGGATCTATACTCAACGCATGCGTACGATCGGGATTCTGGGCTCCGGTGACATGGGCAGCGGTATCGCCGCAGCCTTCGTTGGCGCCGGTCATCGCGTCGTCACCGATCTCAGCGAGCGCAGCGCGCATTCCCGCGCTCTGGCCGAGCGCGCCGGTACGGCGGATCTCCGCTCACTCGCTGCGGTGCTCGATGTCGCTGAGCTGGTGCTGTCGATCGTGCCGCCGGCACAGGCGCGCGCTGTCGCAGAGTCGGTGGCCGCTCGCGGGCCGCTCAAGGGCGCGTATGCGGACTGCAATGCCGTGGCACCGGCGAACGTCGTCGCTTTGCTCGAACCACTGCGCGCCGGTGGGACCCCCGTGCTCGATGTCGGCATCATCGGCAGCCCGCCGGCACGTGCCGGCGCGCGCGGCACACGATTCTACGTGGCCGGCGATGCGCGCCGCGAACTGCTGGAGCTGGCTGTGCCGGGCGTGACGTTCATCGATATGGGGCCGGAGCTCGGCCGGGCGTCGGCGATCAAGATGGTCTATGCGTCGCTCAACAAGGGCGTGGACGCATTGCTGACAACCGTGGCGCTCAGCGCGATCCGTCTCGGCGTCCGGGGCGAGTTGTTTGACGAGCTCGAAGCGAGTCAGAAGCAGCTCGTGGATCGCATGCATCGCAGCATTCCGTTTCTCGCCGCAGCGGCTGAGCGATATGTGCCTGAAATGTGCGAAATTGCGACGACGTTCTCCGCGGCTGGCACGACCCCCGACTTTCATAAAGGCGCAGCCTGGTTGTATGACGTGCTGGCCCATTCGGAGTTCGCATCTGAGACGCGCGCGAGCCTTCCGCGTGAGCGATCCCTCGACGTAGCGCTCGATGCATTCGCCGAAGTGTTGTCGCGACACGAATGAGCGCGGAAGTCGCCCCGGCGCCGTACGCGAGCCTGCTGCCGGAGACGGTCATCCAGTGTGTCGAGCAGGCCGGGTTCGTGTGCAATGGAAGCATTCATCCGCTCAACAGCTATGAAAACCGCGTATACCAGATAGGACTCGACGATGGCTTCGTCATCGCGAAGTTTTATCGGCCGCAACGCTGGAGCGATGCGGCGATCCTCGAGGAACACGATTTCTCGCTCGAGCTTGCTGCCGCCGAAATCCCCGTCGTTGCGCCAATCGTCGTCGACGGGAGCACCTTGCTGCAGCATAGCGGGTTTCGTTTCGCAGTCTTTCCGCGCCGTGGCGGACACTGGCCGGAGCTGAGTACGCGTGATGAACGGTTGTGGATGGGGCGCTTCATCGGCCGCATTCACGCGATTGGCGCGGCACGAGCTTTCCGGCACAGAGAGCGGCTCAGCATAGAACGCTTCGGTGACGACTCGGTGGAGGTGCTGCTGTCGCAGCACTGGCTGCCGGATCACCTGCTGGCCGGGTACGAGGCAATCGTCGATGAGCTGCTTGGCGAGATCGAGCGCATATTCGACGAGTCGGGCGCCTGGCGGGAAATCCGCATCCACGGCGATTGTCACCCCGGCAATGTGCTGTGGACGGACGACGGCCCCCATTTCGTCGATCTCGACGACTGCATGAGCGGGCCCGCGGTGCAGGATCTCTGGTTGTTCCTTTCCGGCAGCCACGACGAAATGTCCGGCCAGCTCGCCGACCTGCTCGAGGGCTATTCGCAGTTCCATGACTTCGACTATCGCGAGCTGCGGCTGATCGAGGCGCTCAGAAGCCTGCGAATCATCCATTACACGGCGTGGATCGCCCGTCGGTGGAGCGATCCGGCGTTTCCGCGCGCTTTTCCGTGGTTTACGGAAAACAAATACTGGGAAGAGCACGTACTGACGCTGCGCGAGCAACGTGCCGCCCTCGACGATCCGCTGCATATCCGCGCCTGAGACGGGTAGTTCTGCTGCCAGCCACGCATTTCTTCGGTATCATCGGACAATGGCATACGAACTGATCGGCAGGAATTTCACGCCGCCCGACATTGAGGCCAAAGTCACCGGCCGGGCGAAATACTCCGAGGATTTTCGCCGCGAGGGAATGCTTTTCGCGAAGCTGCTGACGAGCCCGGTGCCGCACGGCAGGATTCGCAACCTCGACGTCAGCGCGGCGCTCGCGCTGCCAGGCGTCGAAGGCGTTCTGACGGCGGATGACGTGACGAATCCGCCCGCACCGGGTCAGTCGGTGCTGACGAACGAGCCGTCTTACGTCGGTGAACCGATTCTCGCGGTTGCAGCCGTGGATGAGACGACGGCGGCCGAAGCGCTCGAGCTGATCCGCTTCGATATCGAAGAACTGCCGTTCACCGTCGATCCGCTCGAAAGCCTGTATCCAGGCGGCCCCGATGCCCGGGAGGGCGGTAATGTTGCCAACGGCGGGATCGATTTTCAGCAGATCAAGTGGTCCGCACGGGATTTCGCAGCGGCCGGCGAGCATCAGCTGCCCGAAGGCGAGGCGGCGCTCGAATGGTCCTACGGTGACGTGAACGCCGGACTTGCCGGTGCGGCGCTGGTTCTGGATGAAACTTTCGTCACGCAGGGGATCTCGCATCATTCGATGGAGCCGCGGACCTGCATGGCGTTTTGGGAGAATGGCAAGTGCCATCTGCATGCGTCGACGCAAAGCCAGAGCATCGTGATGCCAGGCGCGGCCGCGCTGATCGGCATA
>JASFSB010000118.1:0-6315 GCA_050114615.1 Gammaproteobacteria bacterium | reverse complement strand
AGACCCATGTGCAGGCTTTCGGCGACAGCGAAGAAGTGCGCGTAGCTCTGCACGCGTACGACACCGGCGCGGCTCAGCGCGGCATCGAAGACATCATCCGAACCCACGAGCGCGCCGGTATGTGAAACAGCAGCCTTGCCGCCCTCGCTAAAGCGGCCCGCCTTCATCACGATGACGGGTTTGGCACGGGCGGCGGCTCGTAGTGCACTCATGAATCTTCGAGCATCGTGGATGCCCTCGACGTACAACATGATCGCGCGCGTCGCCGAGTCCAATGCCAGGTAGTCCAGGATCTCGCCGAAATCCACATCGGCTGCGATACCGCTCGAAATTACGCAGGAAAATCCGACGTTTCTCGGACCGGCCCAATCCAGCATCGCCGTGCACATCGCCCCCGACTGCGAGACGAGTGCAATACGCCCCGGCTTCGCCATGCTCTGGCTGAAGGTCGCGTTGAGACCGATATCAGGTCGCATCACGCCCAGACAGTTAGGCCCGATGAAACGAATACCGTGGCGCCGCGCAACGGCAAGCAACGCCTCCTCGAGCTCGCGGCCCGCCTGACCGATCTCGCGAAATCCCGCCGACAAAACGACCGCCGTCGGCACGCCCTGGGCACCGCAGTCCTCAAGGATGGCAGGCACTGTTTTTGCAGGCGTAAGAATTATCGCAAGCTCGACGCGCTCCGTGATCTCCCGGATCGAGCTGTAGCACTTCTCACCCTGCACACTTTTGTAGCGAGGATTGACCGCGAAAATCGCGCCGCTGAATCCCGACTCGCGCAGATTCCGCAGAACCACTGTGCCGAGTGATCCCTTTCGCTCGCTCGCACCGATCACTGCAACCGACTTCGCCTCGAACAGTGGCGTGATATCGAGTCCCTGACCCCGTATGTGTTGCATGACGATCGCTCCGTGATGCATCGTTAGACGCGCACACACCCCCGATACATGACCCGGATTCCGCTTACCCGTGCCAACGGCATTTCTGACTCACTCGCTCTTCCTGCGCCATGAAGTCCCGACCGGGCATCCGGAGCGTCCGCGGCGCCTGTCTGCAATCGTCGACGAGCTTATCACGCAGCGTATCTATGATTTATTGCGGATCGTCGAAGCCCCGGAGGCATCGAACGATGCACTGTGCCGTGTCCATTCGCCAGCGCACGTATCTGCCATGGAGGGCCTGAAACTCGGCGATGCGATTGCGTCAATCGACGCAGACACCTTCGTCGGGCCGCACAGTGTTGCAGCTGCAAGGCACGCCGCCGGTGCCGCGATCGAAGCGACGGAACTGGTGATCGCGGGCCGCGCCGATAGTGCTTTTTGCTGCGTGCGGCCGCCTGGGCACCACGCCGAGCGTGACAGAGCGATGGGGTTTTGCCTGTTCAATAACGTTGCGGTCGGAGTCGCATATGCGCTCGACCAACGAGGCCTGGAGCGCATCGCCATTGTGGATTTCGACGTGCATCACGGCAACGGTACCGAAGACATCTTCGCCGGCGATAGTCGCGTGCTTTTCTGCTCCAGCTTCCAGCACCCATTCTACCCGCACAGCAGTACCGCGCCACGTGACTCGAACATTATCAAGGTGCCCTTACGTGCAGGTTGCAGTGGCCGCGAGTTCCGCGACGCCATTTCGGACCACTGGGCCCCGGCGATCGAACGTTTCGCGCCGGAAATGATCTTCGTCTCAGCGGGATTCGACGGTCACGCGGAAGACACTATGGCCGGACTGCTTCTGCTCGACGACGACTATCGCTGGATCAGCGACTGGATCGTCGAACGGGCAGATCGATATGCCAGCGGACGCATCGTTTCATGCCTGGAGGGCGGCTATGCGCTGGACGCCCTGGCGCGTTGCGCGACGTTGCATATCCGGGCGCTCGCCGGCCTGTAGACGAACGGTGTAATCAGAATCGCGGGACAACGTTCCATGAAGCGGGCGGAATCTGGCGACCCCCGAAGAGCTTCAACGTCTGATACTGTCAGAAGGCATTCTCATGCCCGGGCAACGAGTTCGAGTTGTGACCCTGGACGAAGCGGCACATGAATTCCGCGTTACGAGCATCGATACCGAGAACGGCGTCATTCATAGCAGGAACGAGGCGGTACCGATTAGAGATATCGTAGCCGTCGAAACACGCGAAATCAGCGCAGGAAGAACTGCGCTGCTGACCGGCAGCCTCGCCTATGGCGTAGGCCTCATCATCGCTATCGCCATCGCACCGGCGGCAATCCTGGGTGGTTCGTAAAGGAACCGGCAAAGTGTGCGACAGGAGACGCCTGAGTCGAACGATTTCGATTGCCGTCGCATCCGCTGTGCTGTGGATCGCTGAACGATACGGACGCGGCTTGTCATTGGGAGCCGGAAGACGACCGACTTTGGATGCGAGTCCTTTACTGCGACTGGATGCGTGCGGAAGGCTGGGAGCTTGAACGAGGTCTCGACAAGACGTGGTTCAGGGATGTTACTGCGGTAACCGAATCGTCGAAGACGCCACGTCCGATGCGTGAATGCCCCTTCAGCAAGGTTCGAGACTACAGCGCTGCAATCGAGATCGGCACTGAACAATTCAACTGCTGGCGACGTTGCGTGTATGCGATGGAATCACCGGAGAGTGCCGCTGCGGCTCTAAGGATCATCAGGGATCATCAGCAGGAGCTCGACGTCTTCGGCCGCGCCAAAGGGTCCAGGGCGTTCGGGCTGAGCCATCTATTGAGGGTAGGCCCTCATGCATTTTCGTGGGCATCCCCGCCTGCCTACCTTGAACAGCAGCGCCCGGCAACGACAGATGCCATAGAGCGCATGCTGCGAGCAGATGTCGACGCCCCGCACTATCGCGGGAGGATTTTCGAATTCTCACATTCCGCCAGTCATCCTGAATCGGCCTGGCTGGCGCGCGCCAGCTCACTGCTCGCGGCGGAAATCGAGTCCGCGGCCAACATGATGGCGGACGAACTCGCCGCCGTGCTACGCGAAAGCTCTGGCGAATGAAGCGAAGCAGGAAATGAATCCGGATCCGTTGCACAGTGTCCCGGCGGATTGGCAGGGCTCATGCGCAAAGTTAGAGTGCGCTCATGCGACCGAGAATCGTCATCGTCGGAGCCGGTTTTGCGGGACTCGCCTGCGCACAAAGGTTAGCGTCAGTCGATGCGAATATCACCGTCATCGACCGGCACAACTATCACTTGTTTCAGCCACTGCTTTATCAGGTCGCAACGGCGGGGCTGGCCCCTTCGGATATCGCCTGGCCAATTCGAAGCATTTTGAACCGGCAGGAGAACGCCACGGTATTACTCGACACCGTCAGTGGTATTGACCTGGCGTCATCCAAAGTCACAACTCGCAACCAGCGAGTCCCGTACGACTACCTCGTCCTCGCGACCGGTGCCAGGCACTCCTACTTCGGGAATGACGAATGGGAACGTCTGGCCCCCGGTCTGAAGAGCATCGACGACGCCACTTCGATCCGGCGCCGCGTGCTGATGGCGTTCGAAGAAGCGGAAACGGCGGAGGACAACGCGCTGCGGCGCCAACTGCTGAATTTCGTGATTATCGGCGGTGGCCCGACCGGCGTTGAACTGGCCGGTACAATCGCCGAACTTGCAAAGCGGACGCTGGCGAAGGATTTTCGCCGTATCGATTCGCGCAGTGCGCGTATCATCCTCGTTGAGGCAGGTGCTCGCATACTACCTGCACTGTCGGCCGACCTGTCCTCCTGGTCGCACGGCGCACTCGAGAAGCTTGGCGTCGAAGTTTTAGTGGGACATCCTGTCACCGCCTGCGATCAGCAGGGTGTGACCGTAAACGGCAACAAGATTTCGGCAAAGACTATTCTGTGGGCTGCGGGTGTTGCTGCCTCTGCTGCCGGCCAATGGCTGAAAGTGCCGACGGACAAAGCCGGCAGAGTACCGGTAAACGAAGATCTCGCAGTCGAGGGACAGAACAACGTTTTCGTCATTGGCGACACGGCGGCAGTCTTTGACGACGAAGGCAAGCCTGTACCGGGCATCGCGCCGGCTGCGAAACAACAGGGGCGATACGTCGGCGATCTGATCCGATCACGTATCGAGAATCGCGCGACACCTTCGGCGTTTCGCTATCGGCATGCCGGCAATCTGGCCACCATCGGCCGCAAGGCAGCAGTCATTGAATTTCCATTCATGAAGATGTCCGGCTATTTCGCCTGGTGGGTATGGGGCATTGCCCACATCTACTTCCTTATCGGTGTACGCAGCCCGTTGTTGGTCGCAGCAAGGTGGTTTCAACAGTACGTTACCTATGGCCGCGGTGCCCGCCTCATTACCGGCAATGAGGAACAGGACGATTGAGCTCGCATAGCGAACCCGGCGTTCGTCGAGCATCTCCAGTAAAGCGGCCTCATGGCCGCATTCGTCTTCCTGAATATGCGACGGTTCCCGGACTCGGTCAATCGCGCGATCCGGCGATAGATATGATGCTCGGCGATTTCGTTTCACTGCCAGGCGCGCAATCGACGCCGCAGATCCTCGTCGACTCTCACACCTGCTGCGTACTGATTAGTGTCGCTACGATTTGCCCGCGCCGGACGGGATGCCATGTTGCTTGCTCGGACCTGTATCCTCGAATTCGGGACCGCCTGTCAGCTCCTCGAGAACGATCAGAACGCGCTGCTCCATGTCGTCGATAGCCGCCGCCCCCTCAGGCATGCCCTCTTCGACTGCAACGCTCAGCTCTGCGCTGTCGTAGGACCAGCTTCGAAGTATCGCGATTTTTTCCTCGTTGCTCAGGTTCTGACTGTCGCGGACTTCCTCCGGGCTCTCGAAAAAAGCGCTCGGGTCGAGACGCAATCCGTCAGGCTGCTTCTCCATGTCCTGCGTATGCTCTTTCGTATCAGGACCGGTCCCCATTACAGGAACTCGCGTGCGAACCCGGCGCAGGCCTCGCCGACGACTCGCAGGTGATCGGGGTTGTCATACAGCGACATGTGCGAAGCGCCTTCTCCGACCTGCACGAGCTTCTTGCGGGGACTGGGAATCGTATGAAACGCCGGCACCTCGAACTCCGTCATCGTGATGTCGTCGTACCACGACGTCACCATCAGCGTCGGCTGATGAATGATTCGTTTCAGATAAGGCGTGACGTCATAGCTCAGTACGTACTCGCAGCTTTGTATCGTTGTCCAGTGCTCGTGATTAGGGGCAACCGTTTCCTTGAACTTTTTGAATACCGGCCAGGTCTCGGGTGCAGGGAAGGTCGAAGGCTTGTCGTGTGGGTGGGCCGAATGTGCAATTGTCCCGTGTTTACCGGTCGCGACACGCTCGAAGCGATCCTTCTCGATCAGCTTCCACAGCTCGCGCAATCCTACGTTCGAGTTGGCCCGAAGCGTGTTGTACCAGCCATCGAGCACCGGCACGATGCTGAATATCGTCCTGACCCTCGGATCGAGCGCCGCGACGGGGAAAACATGCCCGCCGGCATAACTGATGCCCCAGACTCCGATGCGCGCCGGATCTACGTCATTCCGTGTGCTGACGTAAGTGATGCCGTTGATGATGTCGTAGATCTGGTCCCAGGGATTGATGTGCTGGCGTGGCTCGCCCTCACTTTCGCCGAGATTGCGATAGTCGAAGGTCAGAACAGCAATGCCCGCATCGACGAAGAACTGCGCATATTCAGGCTGGATCAGTTCCTTGACGTAGCACCAGCCCCCGGCCATGACGACGGCGGGGAATGGCGCCGTACCGGTATCGGGCTTATAAAAGTGTCCTTTGAGTTGCAGGCCATCGCTGGAAAAAACGACATCTTCTCGACTCATTCATACCTCCGGCAGTATCGGGCGCCCGATGTCTAAATCTGATCGTCTACAGTATGGAGCCGTGTCGGCTGCCGGAGAATCTGGATTTCTACCTATGCGCGAGCGGCGATGCGACCACTGGATCTGCGCCTGCGGTACTTCCGCTCGATCGCGCCGCAGCGGCGGCTGCATACGTGGTTCTACTGATACCAAACTGCTTTAGACAAAGTCTAAATGACATTGTCTCAAACCTGATCTGCCGTTGGAGATTGCTATGAATAAGAACGACTCTGCGGGCAAATGCCCGGTTGTGCACGGCGGAAACACACACGTCGGCAGCTCGGTCATGGACTGGTGGCCAAACGCGCTGAACCTCGACATCCTGCACCAGCATGACACGAAGACGAATCCACTGGGCAACGCCTTCGACTATCACGAAGAGGTCAGGAAGCTCGATTTCGATGCAGTCAAGCGCGATCTGCGTGCTCTGATGACGGATAATCAGTCGTGGTGGCCAGCCGACTGGGGACATTACGGCG
>JASFSB010000117.1:0-6330 GCA_050114615.1 Gammaproteobacteria bacterium | reverse complement strand
TGGGGAAATGTTGGGGATGAATTTTCGAATCTCGGAGTATCGCGTAGATCCGAAAAACATCTCGCGGATGATCTGGAGTGTCCAGCGCTCACAGAGCACCGAGGCTGCCATGGATATCGGGCACGCTTCGTTGTAGTCATACATCGTTCGGTTCTCTCGCCGAGTTCATCGGCATCCGGGAAATTACTACAGAAACTGTAGCGAGTTGCTACAGATTCTGCCATTACGCCCGGATTCCATCCGCCGTAACGTAATACCTGGTCAAGCACACGAGCAAACACGGCAATCGAGGACATCCGACATGACTGACGACCAAGCCTTCGACATCGCGCGGACCTGGCAGGCGGGTGAAACCGGCTGCGGTCAGCTCATCGCCGGGCTCAAGCGCGAGATCGAGCGAGTCGCGACAGGTGAGCTGCTGGAGGTCACGGCACTCGATGTCGGTGCGCAGGCAGATATTCCGGCGTGGTGCCGTATGACCGGACACAGGCTAATAGCGGCAAACCACCCAACATTTGTCCTTCAGAGAAAGGGCGGCTGATTCGACGATGGCTGAGTGAGAACCAAGGAGACAGAAATGGCTAAGCAGAAGAAACTGGTAATCGTAAATTCCCGTGGCCTCGATGACGAGCGTTCATCGGTTGCCTGGAGCATCGCCAATACGGCGGTCGCATCGGACATGGACGTCACGATGTTCCTGGTCGCCGCGGGCGTCGACTGGGTCCGCAAAGGTGCTGCCGAGGTTGCGCAGCTCAATCCACTGGACCCTGCAATGAAAGACATGATCGGCAATTTCCTGAGCAATGGCGGTCGTATTCTCGTGTGTCCGCCGTGCGCGAAGGTGCGCGGCTACACTGAGGAGTCGCTGATCGAGGATGCGCAGATTGCCGGGGCACCCGTCATGCTCGAGGAGGTGAGTGCCGGTGCGGCCACATTGTCGTTCTGAAGTGGCAGAAGCGTGGAGGAGCGGCCCGTCCTTCGGGCCGTTCTGTTTTTTATCGGCCCCGTTGCATCACTCGCACGCCGTCGACGAGCTGTTCGCCTGGATAAAGGACGATCGACTGGCCTTCTTCCAGACCCCCGAGCACCTGGGCAAAGCGTCCGTTGTCGCGACCGAGTTCGACGGGCGTGAGTCGGGCCTCGTTGTCGTCGACTCGGAACACCGCCCATGTTTCGCCGTTTCGGAATAGCGCTGCGATCGGCACTTGCAGGACATCGCTCGCTTCCCAGGTGACGACGGCCACTTCGACTCGATACCCGTGCCCCAGCGTCGACCACTCCTCCGGTGCGCCCACGAAGTCGATAACGACATTGACTCGCTGCTCTTCGACACCAAGCGCAGAGACCTTGAGAAAACCGTACGGCTCGACGAGTCGGACCTGTCCTCGCAACGGCGGGCGATTGCGTCCCCAGTTTTCGATGATCGTCGGAGCGCCAGGCCGCACTTCGACCGCGTCCGTCGACAGGAACTCTGCAACGATCTCGAGATCCTCGGGATCTGCGAGCGTCATGATCTCGGCGCCGCCCGAGATGACGCTCTGACTTTCCTGTGCGACGCTCAGAATACGTCCCGAAGTAGGCGCAGTGACTGCAACGACGAATTCGTCATTACGCTGACCGCCTGGTTCGACAAGACGCGCTTGTGCGGCCGCGAGTTCCGCTTCGCGGACGCGTGTGTTCTCAATCTCGCTTTTAAGATTTGTTTCAGCAACCCGCAGCTGCAGCTCAGCGCGATCGAATGCCTCCACGGCTATCACGTCTTCGCTGCGCAGGCGGCGAATGCGCTCGAGCTCGGCCTGGGCGAATTCGAGCTGCGCACCGGCGCGATCCTGCTCTGCCCGCGCCACGGCCAGCGCCGCCTCTGCCGATCGAACCGATGCCTGAAGCTCCGCACGCGAGCGGACGTCGAGCAGCGAAGGGTCCGTGGGCAGGATCCGGGCAAGGACATCGCCTGCGCTCACTTCCGCGCCGGGTTTGTACTCGATTCGCAGCAGCTGTCCGCCGATCGGTGCCGAAATCACGTACTCGTTGCGCACGCGCGTGCGGCCTTCGTCACGAACGGTGACGCTCATTTCACCCCGAATGACCTGCGTCAGGTCGACTGGAACGGGCTGTGGTCGAAACGCGATGATCAGCAGGAAGCCGACCAGAATCGCGGCCGCGGCCCAGAATACAGTTCGAAACCTGATCGTCATGCTATTCCTTGGTCTTCAGGACCGAGATTAAGTTCATACGGTCGAGCTGGCGTCGGACGAGCAGCCCCGATGCGCCCGTGACGATGATTACAACGGCAGCGGCGAAGCCGTAGGTGGCTCGATCGATGACGAAGGGAATCCTGTACAGGTCGGAGCTCATGGCCTGAGCAAGATACCAGGCGAGCGCAGTACCAACGCCTGCGCCGATAGGCAGTGCCAATAAAGTCAGGAGTGCTATTTCGCCCAGGAGAATGTAGGAAACTTCGCCGCGAGTGAATCCGAGTACTCGCAGTGACGCCAGCTCACGCGCTCGTTCAGCAAACGAAATGCGCACGCTGTTGTACACGACACCGATCGCAATCAAAGCGGCGAATGACGTATACATCCAGATCGATACACCTATATTCTGGTCCATGATTTCTCTGAAATTTCGATATGCGACGTCCTGCAAAGAGACGCTCGCCACTGCCGGCGAGTCTTTGAGTTCACGGTAAAGCGCAGTCCTTTGGCCTGAGTCGACGGTCAAAAAGGCGCCGGACACGATAGCACCCTCATGCATCAGACGATTCAAATCTTCGATGCGCATGTGCACACCCGAGCCGATGTAGGTCGTCGTAATGGCAGAGACCGGTATGTCGAAAAGCGGCCTGCGGCCTTCCGTTACTTCGACCTGAAGCATTTCGCCGGCACCGATTTCGAGATTCTCCGCGAGATCGCGCGAAAGAACGAGCCCTCCCGGCGGCGGAACGACCGGACGATTCTTTGTGTCGACCATGCGCGAGAGCTGAGCGTCGAGCATCAGTCCGGTGATTCCGACGTGCTCCTCGTGGTGAAGATACCTGAGCTTTGCCGGCACGCTCCTGAAAGGCTCGGCGTCGAGCACTCCCGTCGCACGGAGCAATTCGTAGAAGGCTGAGCGTGATCGCGGCTCCACGAAGCTCACCTGTACATCATGACGATTCGCGATTTCGAAGTAATCCGACATCATCTTCTCCATCGCGTCGATGAAGAATAACGTGCCGATCAGGAGTCCGCCCGAAACAGCAACTCCCACTGTCGTGAAAGCGGCGCGTGCAGGCCAGCGAACGATTTGACGAAGAATCATCCGAGTCTGCTGGTCGAACCATCGCCAGGTGGTGATGTGTGTGCCGAGCGCCTTCGAATAATCCGGTGGAGGTGGTGGTGTCATTGCAGTGGCCGGGTTCAATCCGGCAGCCCGTCGAACTGCGAATACCGCGCCGCCGCCTATCGCAACGATCGATATGAAACCGACGAATATATAGACGCGAGGATCTGCCGCGAATACGAGAAACGGAAATCGATAATATTCCGCATAAAGCGAAGCCAGCGCTCTTCCCATCCAGGTGCCTGTTGCAGAGCCGATCATGAGACCGATCAACCCAATGATGCCCACCAGTTTCATGTAGTGAGCCGCGACCCGCCGATCTCTGTAGCCGAACGCCTTCATCAGCCCAATTTCAGATCGCTCGGTCGCTATCAGTCTGGAAACGACGACATTGACGAGAAATGCTGCAACCACCAGAAAAATCGGCGGCAGTAGCGCGCCCATCGTGTTGAGCTGGTCGATCTCACCGGATACGAACGCATCCGAGATCTGGTCGTCACGTCCATATGCACCCGGGGCTCCATAAGGCTCGAGAATCCGGTCCAGGGAATCGATGACTGCGTCCTCGTCGACACCGGGCGCGATTCGAACGACGGCTTCGGTAAACGCGCCATCCTGATTGATGGACTGCGCAAGCGAATTGCGGCTCATCCAGAACACGCCAAACAGGCGGGCGTCAGGCACGAGCTGGCCAGGTGCAATCGAATACACGTGCTCCGGAGAAAGGCCGATGCCGACGATGTTCAGGCGCTTGCGCCCACCGTAAACGGTTGCCGCCACGCTGTCGCCGATCTCCAGACCGTGCGCTTCTGCGAAAGTCTCCAGCACGACGGCCTCGTCAAACCCTTCCGGCTGCGGTGCCCGGCCGCGCGCGAGATAAATCTGATTGACTGCCGGCTCACCGGTATCCGGCAACGAAAGTATCTCGCCTGACGCCGGCTCTTCCATCGTTGGCATATCGAGCAATGCAGGTGCGCGCACGCGAGTCTCGACGGCTATTACGCCAGGTATCTGACGAATCTCCGCGACGACAGCATTCGGTGCGCGGACGACCGGCGCCCAGATGTCTGCGAACCGATAGCGTTCGTAATAGGCGCGGCGAGTCTCAGCCAGCGAAGTCAGCATGCCCTCCGAGACCAGATGTACGGATACGCCGCCTGCGATGACCAGCGCAATTGCCAGCGCCTGTCCTTTCATGCTCCAGAGATCTCGCAGGAGTTTGCGATCCAGTGCCGAAATGAAGGAAGGCAGTCCTGCGCCGTTCACCACGACAGGTCCTTCGGGTCTGCGCGTTGATCGTTGAGCCTTTGTTCCTTGATGACGCCATCCGACAAGATGACGACGCGATCGGCCATGTCGGCGACACCGGCATTGTGCGTAATCAGCAGGGTCGTTGTACCCATGTTTTCGTTGGCGTCCCGCAGTGCCTCGAGCACACGGATACCCGTGGCGCTGTCGAGTGCCCCGGTGGGTTCGTCGCAAAGCAGCACCGATGGCTGCTTGGCGATGGCGCGGGCAATGGCCACTCGCTGCTGTTCACCGCCGGACAGTTGTGATGGAAAGTGATCGATTCTCGCTTCCAGTCCGACGATACGGAGCGCTTCTTCCGGCGACAACGGGTTCTCCGCAATTTCCGTTACGAGTGCGACGTTTTCACGCGCAGTCAGACTTGCCATCAGGTTATAGAATTGAAACACGAAGCCGACGTGATTGCGCCGATATTCCGTGAGTTCGCGCTGGGTCGCGTTGGTGAGATCGTCGTTGCGGAACCAAAACTGTCCGCTGGTGGGGCGGTCCAGGCCGCCCAGGATGTTCAGCAATGTCGATTTTCCGCTGCCTGAGGCACCGAGGAAGACGACGAGTTCTCCGGTTGGTAAATCGAGATCGATGCCGCGCAGCGCATGCACGGCACTGTGGCCGCTGCCGTACGTTTTCGTCAGGCCCCGGGCCTTGAAGCATGTCTCGTTGCCGGCAGTTTCACTTTGAGCGGCCTGCATATCGAGCGTCATGGTACGGGTCGCGACAAATGCCGCCATCGCGGAAACCCGAAAAGCATTCGCGTGATCTCCCGGCAGGTTCTAAAGACGCAGGATGCGAATATCGCCCAGATATCCGTTTCCGGGCGATCCGACGCTGCCATAAAAAAATTCGACTACATCGGAGCGCACCAGGGTCGCAGCCGGATGAATGACTGCCTGTTCGTTGTCAACGAAGATTCTCGCCTGTCTCTCTCTGACTTCGATTCGAATGAGCGTGACTCTCGCCGCGAATGCCTGATTCTGTGCGCTCGCTTTAGGCAGACTGTCTGAGGAACTGTCGACGGCAACTCCGACGCTCGTATTCGCGATCGAGAAGAAATTGAACGGCCCCTGTCGATATCCGCTGTAGCTCGGCTGCGATTGTCCGGTCACTGCAGGATCCAGTGCGGAGATGAACAGGACAGCATTCGACTCGTTCGTGAAATATTCGAATTCGATAGCGAAATTCTCGGGCAGGATCGTGTCGAGCCCGATATGAAACCAGCTTCCACCCTGAAACCGCAGCATAGGGGTGCCCTGTGCACTGTCGATCTGCATGCCACCGCCTCTGAATATGAGGTCAGCCGGGAAATCCCCGTCATTCAACGCGGCGAAATCACTGGCGTACAGGGTTGCCTGCGGTGCAGCTTCCTGAGCCGCAGAGGTCACGTGCAGTGCCACGAGCGGTACGAATATGAGTGAGCGTACGTAAGTCGTGTTGCCCATTGAGCTCACCAGGTGCTGTGCAGTGATAATCCTCAATAGCATACGGGTATTGGCAGAACAAGCGGCAAAATGGCGGGCGATCGTATTCGACTGCCGGCCGGCAACGGAGCAGGGCCCTCGTTCAGGTAAACTGAACCGTACTGACCGAATCGCAGGCAGCATCAAAGTGAAAGATAAGCTACATCAGCTTCCGCGAGTGTTACGAGCGATCCTCGTGGTTTGGCTGTCTGTTTCGAGTCTGCCTGCAATCGCGCAGGAATGGGAC
>JASFSB010000116.1:0-6350 GCA_050114615.1 Gammaproteobacteria bacterium | reverse complement strand
AAGGATGCCTCGAATGCATTCCGGTGCTCGTCGAGCTCGGCGCAAACGTCGACGAGACGACGCCCGACGGTATCAGCCCTGTCGTGTCAGCGCTGATCAACGGGCATTACGACGTCGCGGCTGCACTCGTGGCCGCCGGCGCCGACCCGAACCTGGTCGACTACACGGGTCGGGGCGCCCTTTACGCCGCTGCTGATTTCAATACGATGCCCAGCTCGAACCGCCCGGCGCCATACGTTACTCAGAACGACCATACGGCCCTCGATATCGGACAGATGCTGATCGAGCACGGCGCCGACGTGAACGCGCAGCTCATCCGGCAGGCGCCCTATCGCGCGAAACTCGACCGCGGCAATGACACGGTTCTGAGTGGCGGCACGACTGCGCTTATGCGTGCCGCGAAATCCGGCGATCTGCCGTTCATGCGAATGCTGCTCGACGCCGGCGCCAAAGTCGATTTCCGTACCGAACGCGGCGGTGTCGACGCACTGTTGCTCGCAGCCGGCGTCGGCACGACCGAACAGGACACGACAGGACGTTTCAAGACTCAGACTCAGGCGATCGACGCAATCGACCTGCTCGTCGAATACGGTGCCGACGTCAACACGATCGACGCACGCGGCCGCAACGCAGCACATGGCGCAGCGCTGCAGGGATACGACGACGTGCTCAGGCATCTGGCGGACATCGGCGTCGACCTGACCCTCGCCGACGGGAACGGCCACACCCCACTCGACACGGCACTGGGCCTCGCTGGCGGATTCGGTTTTGCCGGCAACGAAGGTGTCGTCCGGGAAGATACGGCGGCCGTGATTCGAGCGCTCACTGACACCGATAATCCATAGGACACAGCCATGTCGCACACAGCACATCCGCGCCGCAGCTTCCTTCGCTCAGGACTTCAGGCGGCCGCCGGCGTGGCCCTCGCCGGTGCTGCCGGCGCAGCGGCAGCGCAGCAATCATCACAGACCGCTGCGACCGAGTTCAGACGTATTCGCACTCAGTTTATTGCGGCGCTCGCTGCAGACGACGCGACAGCGGGCAGCAATGCACACGAATGGGGTCTGTGGCGCCTCGACCCCGGCCCGCGCGGCGTGCGACTGGACGCCTATTCGAGTATGGAGGCTGCCGGCAACCGGGCGCCTGCAGGCTGGAAGTTCGATCCATCCGACTGGTGGCTCGAGGAGCACGGACTGATCATGGAGGCTCCGGAATTTCCCGTTCCGCCCGGACGATATCTCGTCACCGGTGACCGCGAGACTGTCAGCGTTTTGACGGTGCATCGTCCGGACGATAACGGCGCACAGGCCTGGGAACTCAGCGACGGCGCCAACATCTACGACGTCACGCATCTGCGGTGCCGCTCGGCCCGGTATACGCCGGCGACGCACGGCGGGACCTGCGGTCCGGCGCAGGCGAAGCAATCCGATTTCCCGGTCCGGCCGGGTAACGCGATGCCGCCGGTCGCCCACTGCAGTAAACAGGACTACGCGGTGTTGCTCGTGATTGCCCGTCCGGCAACCTGACACGATGCAACGGGATGCAGTCATCCGCTGAGCGGCGGCGTCGACAAGTTACCGCACGGCAGCGCCGGCGAACACGGATCCAGGGGGAAGCAGCCGTGAGAATTCTGACCTGCATGATCGCCGCCGCGGTGTTTGGCGCGACGAGCCTTTCGGCCCAGCCGCCTCCGCAACCACCGCCGCCACCGTGTCAGCCTGCAGCGGAGCAGATCTGTGATCAGCAGGGCCCGGAAGATATCGTCGTCATCGGCAACGGCTGGGCTGCGGCCTCCGCCATGTCCGGCACCGGCGGATTCGCACTGATCCGAACCGCGACCCGCGAGGTACATACTGCGTACCCGTCTGCTGCAGCAGCACATCAGCGCGACGCCTCGGTTTACCCCGAGTGTCCCGGACCGCCCGATCCCGAAAACTTCACGACGCACGGTCTTTACGTCGATTCCGACCGTGGACCGATTGTCAGGCTGTTCGTCGTTGCTCACGGAGCACGCGAATCGATCGAAATTTTCGCAATCGACACAAGTCAGTCGATGCCGCGCGTGACCTGGCTCGGCTGCGTGATCGCTCCGGATCCGATCGGCCTGAACTCGGTCCGCGGACTGCCCGACGGCGGATTCATCACGACCAATTTCCTGCCGCGCAACAGCACTCGGGAGGAAACGGCTGCGATGCTGAACGGCACCGAAAACGGCGAACTGTGGGAATGGCACACCGAAAGTGGCTGGTCCCAGGTGCCAGGGAGCGAAGCGGCCGGTGCCAACGGTCTCGAGCTCTCGCCCGACGGGCGAACGATTTATGTGGCCGCGTGGGGCAGTCAGTCCTTCTTTCGCCTGTCGCGCGGAATCGATCCGCCGCGTCGCGACGAAGTCCGGCTGGGCTTTCGTGTCGACAACATCCACTGGGCGAGCGACGGCAGCCTGTATGCCGTCGGCCAGGCCGGTGAAGAATGGACTGTGGTTAGCATCGATCCGTCGACGCTGGATTCGACCGTGCTCATGTCCGTTCCTGACACCGCGGAATTCAGCGCGGGCACTGCGGCAGCGGAAGTCGGAGGCGATCTTTGGGTCGGATCGTTCAGAGGGAATCGTATACGGGTCCTGCCTGCACCGTAATTCATCACCGGAGCACTCAATGCCTGTAGAAAAATGGATAGCGATCGCCGGTCCTTTTATCGCAGCCGCCCAGTCATCATTGCTATTCGCGGCGGTCGAGGAACACGAGATCGATATCGGCGGCGCAACGGTGCAGTACAAAGTCGTATTACCGGACGATTTCGACCCCGAGCAGGCCTACCCGGCGATACTCGTGTTTGGTGGCGGTCCGCAAACCATGCGTACGATCGACGGAACGCTCGAGCGAAACTTCCGCAATATTGCGGAGAAACTCGGCTACATCGTCGTCGGCCCGGCGGCACCGGATGGCGAGTTATTCTTTCAGGACGGCGCGCGCATCTTTCCTGCATTCCTCGCTGAAATCCTGGCACGCTACAGAATTCGCAACGAGAAGTTTCATGCAGCCGGCCCTTCGAACGGCGGCATCGCAGCCTTCCATGTAGCGGCCAGGAATCCCGACTACTTCTTGTCGGTTACGGCATTCCCGGGCTATCTTTGGCAACCTACGAATGAGAAGCTCATTGCATTATCGAACCTTTGCGTGTTCGCCTACATAGGCGAACACGATCGCTATCAGTGGCACGGAGAAATGCGCCGCGAAATCGAATACCTGAATTCGCTGGGGACACTTGCACGGTTCGTCATCGAAGACGATCAGCCGCACCGGCTCGAGACACTTGCAGGCCCTGGCGCCGAACGCCTGTTCGAAAACTTCGCCCTTGCCGAACGCGGTTGTCGCGAGTGAAACCGGAAATCGAAGCCATGCGATCCGCGTTGACGTTGGCGGGACTTGCATGTCTTGTTGGACTGTTCGCTTCTCATGCGCAGGCGCAACCTGAAGACCTGGCGCTTTTGCACGTGCAGGGCAACGTCTACATGCTGCACGGTGAGTCGAGCAACGCGGCGGTCCAGGTCGGCGACGATGGCGTCATCGTCGTCAATGCCATGGGCGCAGGCCACGCTGATCACATTGCGGCGGCGATCGCAGGAATTACGCCGGAGCCGATTCGATACATCATCAATACGAGTGCCGATCTGCACCATACAGGCGGCAACGCCGAGCTTTCTGCGCTGGGGACATTCGGATCGACGCCGTCGCTGGCCCCCGGTGAAGCGCCCGGCGCGACGCTCGTCGCGCATGAAAACGTCATGCTCCGCCTGTTCGAACTCAATGCGCAGCGGCGCAATCCGTTTCCTTCTGCAGGTATCCCACGCAGCGCTTTTATACTGCCTTTCAAGGACATCTTCTTTAACGAAGAGCCGGTGTTCATCATCCATGAACCCAATGCGCACAGCAACGGCGACAGCATCGTGCTGTTCCGGAAATCCGATACCATCGCCGTCGGCGACCTGTTTACGCCGCGGAAATATCCGGTCATCGACGTCGATCGCGGCGGGAGCGTCAACGGGCTGATTCGCGCACTCAACCATATTCTGGACCTGGCTGTGCCGCGACGCCTGCAGGACGGTGGTACGCGCATCATCCCCGGCAGCGGGCGGCTTTGTAATGAAGCCGATGTCGTCGAGTACCGAAACATGGTCGTCATAGTGCGCGATCGCGTACGCGATCTCCGTGAAGCCGGCATGACACTCAGGCAGATTCACGACGAGCGCGTAACGCGTGATTACGACGCTGAGTTTCCCGAAGCGCCACCCGAAGCATTCGTCGCATCCGTTTACGCAAGCCTGACGCAATGACGAGCATGAAGCCGAAAACCCTGGCAACCTGTGTTCTGCTGACGTGTGCGGCGGCCGCAGGTGCTCAACCGCGTCCGCAGGCGGCGCCGCAAAGCGCACGCGAGGCGGCGCCGGTCGATCTGACCGGCCAGTGGGTGTCCGTCGTCAGTGAGGACTGGCGCTGGCGTATGGTTACGCCGGCACGCGGTGATTTCGCAAGCATTCCACTCAACGCCGAGGGGCGCCGGGTCGGTCGCGCATGGGATCCGCAGGCCGATGCGGCGGCGGGGCTTGCCTGCAAATCGTATGGTGCACCGGCGCTGATGCGAATTCCCGGACGCGTGCGCATCAGCTGGGAAGACGATGAGACGCTGAAGATCGAGTCCGATGCCGGTATGCAAACCCGGCGCCTGCACTTCGATGCCGCGCCGCAGAGCAACGAGCCGCCGAGCCGTCAGGGCCATTCGGTAGCCAATTGGGAACGGCCGGCCCGTGGCCTCGGAGCGCCAGCGGCCTTTGCAGCGTTTTCGACGAGGACGGGCACGGATCCGCGCTCGCTCGAAGTAACGACCACGAATCTGCTGCCTGGCTATCTTCGCAGAAACGGGCCGCCATACAGCGGCGATGCGCGTCTGCAGGAATACTACGATTATCACGTCCAGCCGAACGGAGACGAGTGGTTCACGGTCACCACTGTCGTCATCGATCCGATTTATCTCAGTGACGTATTCGTCACCAGCAGCGACTTCAAGAAAGAATCCGATGAACACGGCTGGAATCCACTGCCCTGCTCGGTAAGGTAGGTAGGTTCGATGTTGCGATTCACGACATGGCTCACGATTGTTCTGGCGAGT
The DNA here is from genome assembly GCA_050114615.1 of Gammaproteobacteria bacterium. Lineage (GTDB taxonomy): Bacteria > Pseudomonadota > Gammaproteobacteria > Steroidobacterales > Rariloculaceae > JAHEEO01. Next base: position 1,184 of record JASFSB010000116.1, on the reverse strand, counting down.
ACCGGCGCATTCGGACAGGTCGACTTCTCGGGCGAATGGGCGCCGATCTATCATGAGGACGCGCCGGAGCGCCTTCCGGGCCCCGAACTCGGCGACTACATGGGCCTGCCGCTCAACGACGCGGCGCGGCTGCAGGCCGACAGCTGGGATGCCGACCGAATCTCGATGCTGATGCAGTATCAGTGTCGTCCGCACTCCTCCGACTACGGCATGCGCGGGCTCGGCAATCTGCGTGTCACACGCGAGTTCGACCCGCTACATATGCGACTCGTGGCCTTTCGGACCTATATGCCCGCCTGGGGCAGCCGGCGAGTGATCTGGCTCGACGGCCGCGAACACCCGCCTGAATATGCCGAACACACGTTCCAGGGCTTCTCGACGGGGGTATGGAACGGCAATCGCCTGACCATCACGACGACTCATCTCAAGACGAATTATCATCGTCGCAACGGCGTACCGAGCAGCGACCAGCGAACGGTCACCGAGCACTGGATGCGACACGGAGACTTGCTCACCGTCGTAACGGTCGTCGACGATCCCGTATTTTTCACGGAACCGCTGGTGCGCAGCCAGAACTGGTTCATCGATCCCGGACAGCAGGTCCGCCAGTTCTATTGCGAGTATGTCACTGAACTGCCACCCGTGAGCGAGGACAGCATCCCGCACCACCTGCCTGGGCGAAATCCGTATGTCGAAGATATGGCGGGCTGGTACGGACTGCCCCGGGAAGTGCTGCGCGGCGGGGCTCAGCGGATGTATCCCGAGTACCGCCTGGTCATGCCCGAAGCCGAATCGCCGCAACCCGACGTCTGCGAGCTGTACTGCGACTGCAAGGATTTTTTCACCTGCTGAATTTGTGCTGACTGACGCATCTGCCCGCCCGGTACGCGATCAGGTGCACGGTTTGAGACGCGGTCGAAGCGGAGCTTCAATTACCGCGTGAACTACGTTCTAATAAGCCCTTCCGGGGATCCGCGAACAGCAGATTGCACAGCACGGCTCAGTACCGGCCCACGACGAATCAGGGAACGTCGTGAGCGCAGGCAACAATTCCCGAGCGAACAAAGCCACCGGCATCGCCGTGCTCGCGGCAGTACTGAGCGCAGCCGGCAGCAGCGGTGCGGCGGCCCAGACATCCGAGCAACTGGAACGAGTCGCGGCGCTCGAAGCCGAACTTGCCTCGC
>JASFSB010000115.1:0-6360 GCA_050114615.1 Gammaproteobacteria bacterium | reverse complement strand
GCTGTGAACTCGACATGTACGCCTCGGACATCACGCGGACGTTTCCGGTCAATGGGGAATTCTCACCGGCGCAGCGTGAACTCTACGAAATCGTCCTCGAGGCGAACGAGGCTGCCACCCGCGCGGCCATTGCCGGAAATCACTGGAATGATCCTCACGATGCAGCAGTCAAGGTCATTACACGCGGGCTGCGTGAACTCGGCATGCTCAAAGGCCGGCTGCCGCAGCTGCTGCGTGACGCTGCCTATCGACCCTACTTCATGCATCGCACCGGACACTGGCTCGGGATGGACGTTCATGACGTGGGCGATTACCGCATTGATGACGAATGGCGTTTGCTGGAGCCTGGCATGGTGATGACGATAGAGCCCGGTATCTATGTCGATTCATCCTCCCGTCGCGCGACGCGCCGCTGGCGCGGCACCGGTATTCGCATCGAGGATGACGTCGCCGTAACGCGCAAGGGGCCGGACGTCCTGACACGCAGGCTGCCCAGTACCATCGAAGCGATCGAGTCGCTGATGAGTCGCTGATCGTGAACAGCAAAGATACAGCGTGCGATGTCCTTATCGTCGGCGGCGGATTGGCAGGTACGACGCTCGCACACGCGCTGCAGGCGTTGCCGCTGCATGTGACGCTCGCCGAATCGCACGATGTCACGCGACTCGAACAGCCGGGTTTCGACGCACGGGCGACTGCACTCGCCAACAGCACGCGCAGGATTCTCGAGAACCTCTCGTTATGGGAGACCATTGCACCGCAGGCGCAGGCGATTACACGCATTCATGTTTCCGAGCGTGGCCGCTTCGGCGCCGCGCGGATCGAAGCACGTGAGGAGGGTGTCGCTGCGCTCGGCTATACGATCGAAAACCGCTGCCTCGGTGCTGCGTTATGGCGCGCCTTACAGGAGTCGGACCGTTTTCGTGTGATCGCGCCGGCGCGCTATCTTGGCATGAGCCAGCTGACCGACGCGCTCGAAGCGCGTCTCGAGGTCGATGGCACCGAGCACCGCGTTACCGCACGCGTGATCGTTGCTGCCGACGGTGCGCGTTCCGGCTTGCGTGAATCGCTGGGGCTCGGGGCCCGTCATGACGACTATTCGCAAACGGCGGTCATCTTTAACTGCCGGCCACGACGACCGCTCGATGGGCTCGCGCTCGAACGCTTTACGCCGAACGGTCCGATCGCCTTGTTGCCATTGCCGCAGCGCCGCGCCGGTGTCGTCTGGAGTGTGCCGGCGAGTGCGGCGGAGCGGTTGATGAAACTCGACGAGCAGTTCCTGTGCAAGCGCCTGGACACGGAGCTCGGCGGCAGGCTCGGCCCGGTCGAGCGGCTCGGTACGCGTGCGAGCTTCCCGCTGCATCGAATTCGGGCAAGGGCGCTCGTCGGCCCGCGTACTGTCCTGCTCGGCAGCGCTGCGGTTAATCTGCATCCGGTTGCCGGCCAGGGCTTCAACCTTGCGATGCGGGACATCGCCTGGCTTGCCGAAGTGTTTGCCGACGAGTTGCTAAGCAGCGCTCACGGCGGGGACATCGGCAGTGGCGGTGTGTTGGATCGTTACGTGCAGCGGCGACGTCGTGACCACCTCGGCGTCGCCGGACTGACGCACGGTCTGATCAGACTATTCGGATTCGCGGCACCCGGTGCCGGCGCGGCGCGCGGACTCGGTCTGCTCGCTTTCGATGTCATTCCTGGTGCGAAGCGTCTGTTTGCTCGCTATGCAATGGGGCACGCCGGGCGCGCGCCGCGGCTCGCCTGCGGCCAGACTCTGTTCGACTGAGGATCAGAATGCAGCCGGCGGAAATTCTGATCATCGGTGCCGGCCCGGTCGGCCTTGCCACGGCTGCCTTACTGGCGGCGGGTCCGGCAGCGAACCGATTGAGGATTCGTGTTGTCGATTCGGCGCAGCCGCCGGTGTGGCAGGCGGAGCGCGGCGACCTGCGTGTTTATGCATTGTCGAAGGCGGCACAGGATGTGCTCGCCACGGCCGGCGCACTGCCCGATATCGCCTCCCGGCGCATGTCCGCGTACGAGCGAATGTGTGTGTGGGAAGGCGCCACGGCGGCCACGGCAGCGCGCGTGAATTTTGACAGTGCCGACATCGGCGCGGCGGCGCTCGGCCATATCGTCGAAGATACGCTGATCCGCCAGGCGCTGTTCGGCGTGCTGGAGCGGTCGAGTGAGGTCGAATTGACTTTCGATCAGCGATTGAAATCGATCGACTTCGGCACGCGCAGCGCGCTTGTGTCATTCGAAGAGCGTAGCCAGCCGCTTGCTGCGAATCTCGTGATAGGCGCCGATGGTGCGCAGTCGCATGTGCGCGACGCCGCACAGGTATCGTGTATCGAACGAGACTATGGTCAACGGGCGATCGTTGCGCACGTCGGTTCGCAGCGGCCGCATGAGAAGACTGCATGGCAGCGTTTTCTCCCCGGGGGACCGCTTGCGCTGTTGCCGTTGTGGGACGGACGTTGTTCGATCGTATGGTCGCTGCCGCAGACCGAGGCGCAGCGCTGGCTCGAGGCAGACCCGGCAGAATTCGGGCAGCGACTCACTTACGCAAGTGGCGGAGTGCTCGGTGCGCTGAGTCTGGACAGCGAACGCGCGGCGCTGCCGCTGGTTGCCCGCCATGCGCACGAATATTGTCGCCCTCGGCTCGTACTGGCGGGCGATGCGGCGCACAGCGTTCATCCGCTGGCTGGTCAGGGCGTGAATCTCGGCCTCGCCGATGCGGCCGAGCTTGCGACGCAGATCGCAGCGGCCGCACTCGATGGTCAGGATCCTGGCGACCTGCGTGTCCTCCGGCGGTATGAGCGTGCGCGCAGGGGACCGAATTTATTGATGCTCGGGGCGCTCGACGGACTCGACCGTTTGTTCAGATCGCCGCAGCTGCTTGCCCCGGTGCGCGCGACCGGGCTTCAAATCGTGAATCGAATGCCGTTAGTGAAGAATGCGCTGATGCGGCACGCCTCCGGTGTCGCGTCGTCCTGACGAGATGCCCGAAACGGTCACGGTACTCATGCGTCTTCCGGCGATAAATTCTAGAATGGGACTATGAACCGAATCAGTTGTCTGATGTTGCTGGCTGTCGGCTGCTCCGTGGCGACGGCACAGGAAGCGCGCTGGGACCGCACAATCGAGCGGATTTCCAGCGGCGTCGTGTCGATACGTGTCGACAGTACGCGCTCGTTCGATACCGAGCGCAATCAATCCAGTCAGGCGACAGGATTCGTCGTCGACGCCGAGCGCGGCCTGATACTGACTAATCGTCATGTCGTGACCCCCGGACCGGTTCGGGCTCAGGCTATTTTCAACAACCAGGAGGAAGTGGACCTCGTTCCGGTTTATCGCGATCCCGTGCATGATTTCGGTTTCTTTCGCTACGCGCCGCAGGACCTGCAATTCATTCAGCCCGCCGAACTGCCACTGATCGACGGTGTGCCGCAGATAGGACGGGAAATCCGTGTTATCGGCAACGATGCCGGTGAGCAACTTTCGATTCTGGCGGGCACGATTGCGCGGCTGGACCGACAGGCACCCAATTATGGGCGTGGCAATTACAATGATTTCAACACGTTCTATTATCAGGCAGCGTCCGGTACATCAGGTGGTTCTTCGGGTTCGCCTGTCGTCGATATCGATGGTCAGGTCGTCGCACTCAATGCCGGGTCCAATACACGCGCCGCTTCGAGCTTTTTTCTGCCGCTCGATCGCATTCGTGTTGCGCTGGAACACATACGCAACGATCGCGCGGTACCGCGAGGTACGCTGCAGACTGAGTTCATCTTTCGACCGTACGCGCAGTTGCGCCGCCTGGGCCTGACGCGCGATACCGAGGCCACGATGCGCGCGGCGAATCCGGATCAGACCGGTTTGCTGGTCGTCGAACAGGTTATTCCCGGCTCACAGGCTGCAGATCTCCTGCGTCCTGGCGACGTCCTCGTCACCGTCAATGGTGAGCTGGTCGCATCGTTCTCGGCACTGGCGGGCCAGCTCGACGACAGCGTTGGCCAGGGCGTTCGCATCGGAATCGAGCGCGGCGGCGAGTCGATCGAACATACGATCGTCGTCGACGATCTGGACGCGATCACGCCGGACGAGTATCTCGAGTACGGCGACGGTATATTCCATGATCTCTCATACCAGCAGGCGCGCCATTATTACCGTCCGGTCGAGGGCGTCTTCGTTGCCAATCCCGGTTACGTTTTCGGAACCGGTGCCATCCCGCGTGGCAGCCTGATTACTGCAATCGAAGGCAGACCGGTTGAGGATCTCGACGATCTGCAGGCACTGCTCGTGAACGTGCCCGAGGGCGACCAGGTCAGCGTGCGGTTCGTGCCGTTCGACGATCCTGGCAGTGAGCGGCAACGCTTCATCACGAATAATCGCGACTGGTTTCCCGCAGCACGCTGCAGAAAGGACGACAAGCTGGGCGTGTGGCCCTGCGAGGCATTACCCCCCGCCGCTCCGCGATCGCCGCGAGCGCCGCAGACAATCAGCTTCCCGGATGTCGGCGAGCGCCACGCGCGTGCGATCGCACCGTCGCTGGTGCTCGTCAACTTCAGCATGCCTTACACGATCTCCGGCGTTTCCGATCGTTACTACTATGGAACCGGGCTCGTGGTCGATGCCGAGCGTGGCTGGGTCGTCGTCGACCGCAACACGGTGCCTGTTGCGCTGGGCGACGTTCGGCTGACGTTCGCGGGCTCGATCGAAATTCCCGGCAGCGTCGAGTTCGTGCATCCACTGCACAATCTTGCCGTCGTTTCTTACGATCCGCAGCTGCTCGGCGATACGCAGGTGCGCTCGGCCACGTTTGTCGATTCGCAGTTCGAATCGGGCGATGACGTCTACGTCGTTGGTCTGAGTCCGGATCACAGTCTGCGCTCTCAGTCGAGCGAGATCGATCGGGTCACGCAGACGAGCTTTCCGATTTCGAGCACGCTGCGGTTTCGCGAAAGCAATATCGATGTCGTCGAACTGGTCAACGGTCCGGACGACTTCGACGGCGTGGTCGTCGATCGCCAGGGCGCCGTGCTCGCTGTTTGGGCGAGCTTTGCCGTCCAGTCGGGCCGTGATCTGACCCAGGTCAATCTCGGTATGCCGGGCGCCATCGTCAGCGACATGATCGAGATCATGCGCAGCGGCCACCGATTGCGTTCCCTCGAGGTCGAATGGCAGAAGATGCCGCTGGCAACGGCCCGCAAGCTCGATCTGCCGGACGAGTGGGGACGGCGGTACGAGGCTTACGATTCGGTGCGTCGGGAAATGTTGTCGGTCGCGGGGCTCGTTGCCGGTTCGCCGGCGCAGGCATTGCTTCGTACCGGTGACGTTCTGCTCGCCATCGACGGTGAACCGACGAATCAGTTTCGCGACGTCGAACTGGCGATGCAGCGCGAATCGGTGGCGCTGACGATTTTGCGCGACGGAGAAGAGCTGACATTCGACGTGCCGACGGTGGAGCTCAACGGCTTCGGCGTGGACCGGATCGTTCTGTGGGGCGGTGCGTTGCTGCAGATGCCGCACCGCGCGCTGGCGGCCCAGCGCGGCATTGGCCCCGGAGGTGTGTACGTCGCGTTCTTCAACTTCGGCTCACCGGCCAGCAGATCGGAGCTGTTTGCCGGTCGGCGCATCGTTGCAGTCGACGGTCAGCCAACGCCGGATCTCGATGCTTTCGTCGATGTGGTTTCGGGAATCGAAAAGGATGCATCCATACGGATCGATACGGTCAGCTGGAACAACGTGCCGCAGGTCATTACGCTCAAGCCGGACGAGCAGTATTGGCCGAGTTATCAGCTCGTGCGCAATGGCAGTTCCTGGACCAGGTTACCTCTGGAATGAGAATTCCGGGCGAACAGTCATGAAAGCTCTGACCTGGTCCGGGGTGTTCGTCAGGTTCATCGTCGCCTTTTCGCTGGTGACGCTCACCTGGAACCCGAGTCCTTACAATTTCATTCGGTGGGCGATCAACAACTGGCAGGAGATGACGCCATTCGTGCTCTTCTCGGGGATCGTACTGACGATTACCTGGGTTGTGTTCGTGCGCGCTGGTGCGCGCTCGCTGGGGTTCATCGGATCGGTCCTGGCCGTCGCGCTCGCCGGATCGATTCTATGGATGGTGATTGATTTCGAATTCATCGACCCGAGTAATACGACAACGCTCACCTGGGTGGTGCTGACCCTGTTTGCGGCGATCCTGACCGCTGGTATGAGCTGGTCGCACCTGCGGCGACGCTGGAGCGGACAGATTGACATTGACGATGTCGACAACGGCTGATGCCCGATCCTTCACACTGACAGCGTCCCTGGTTGGTGCGTGGCTGGCGTGCCTGCTGGCCGGAACGCTCGCCGCGCAACCGC
>JASFSB010000114.1:0-6404 GCA_050114615.1 Gammaproteobacteria bacterium | reverse complement strand
CGAGATAAAGCATCGAGGCAACGGCATCGACTCGCAGGCCATCGATGTGAAACTCCTCGAGCCAGTACAGTGCGCTAGATAACAGAAAGCACTGAACCTCGTTTCGGGAATAATCGAATACGAGGGTCTGCCAGTCCGGATGCTCGGCTTTTCTCGGGTCGTTGTACTCGTAAAGGCGTGATCCATCGAACGATGCCAGCGCATGCTGATCTTTCGGGAAATGCCCTGGGACCCAGTCGAGAATGACACCGAAGCCGCCCGCATGAAGGATATCGACAAACGCGCGAAAGTCATCCGGTGTGCCGAAGCGCCGCGTCGGCGCGAAGAAGCCGGTTGTCTGATAACCCCACGAATCGTCGAACGGATGCTCCGTGGCCGGCATGATTTCAACGTGAGTAAAGCCAAGCTGGGAGAGCCACGGCACGAGCTGCCGTGCGATTTCGCGGTAGTTCAGAAACCGTCCATCCGCGTCTCGTCGCCATGAACCCAGGTGCAGCTCGTAGACTGACAGTGCTTCGGTGCGCCAGTTGCGGCGTGCGCGCTCAGCGATCCACTGTTGGTCGTTCCACTGGAAGCTCGATGGCGCACATGTGACCGAGGAGGTCGCCGGCCGCAGCTCGAAGAGCCTCCCGTAGGGGTCGCTCTTGACGTGAAGCGCTCCAGTGTCCCGATTACGGATTTCGAACTTGTATAGCTCGTCGCCTTTCAGTCCCGGGATGAACAGCTCCCAGATGCCGCCTGTTTCGCGAACCTTCATCGGGTGCATCCGACCGTCCCATCGGTTGAAGTCGCCGACGACGCTCACGCGTTCCGCATTGGGCGCCCAGACCGAAAAGAGATACCCGGAGCAACCGTCGACTTCGGCGGCGTGCGCACCGAGCAGTCGCTGGGCTCTCGTATGGCGACCGAGCGCAAATTCCGAGATCGACGAGCTGTCATGTATCGGAGCGAACGAGTAGCAGTCCCATGCAGTGAAACGGTTCCCGTCAGAATCGCTCCAGTCGACGGCAAGCGGATGCCTGAGCCGTGATCTGGAAGTGGTACATTCGAAAACGAAGGTGTTCGAAACTCGTGTGAGACGCGTGCCGTCTTTCAGCTTCGCCTGCTCGGCATGCGGCAGGGCGATGCGAAAGCGCGCACGCCGGGAATCGATCGAATGTAGTCCGAGTACGAGACTCGGATCATGCAATTCGCCGGTAATCAGTTTTCGAAAGTCAGGATGCATGGCGGCACGTGCAGTTGTGTTCCTGCGAAGATATCGTCAACGATGAGTGGTGTGTCAAGACCGTGAACGGTAACACGTGAGCATACACTTCTCGCGTGTGTATACTGACGGTCGCCGTTCTCAATAGCGCCAACATGCCACAAAATAGAGGTTTCGATCGCGTCGTCAGTCATTTCACGCGACGCACGCTGGCAATCGTGATGGCCGGCGGCCGCGGCAAGCGACTCATGCATCTGACCGATGACCGGGCGAAGCCGGCGACGCCGTTCGGCGGAAAATTCCGAATCATCGACTTTGCGTTGTCCAACTGCGTCAATTCGGGGATCCGGCAGATCTATGTGCTGACGCAGTACAAGGCGCAGTCGCTGATTCGGCACCTTCAGCGTGGCTGGGGTTACCTGCATGGCGAGCTCGGAGAATTCATCGACATTGCGCCGGCACAGCAGCTACACGGTGAGTGGTGGTACAAGGGCACGGCCGACGCCGTCTATCAGAACCTCGATGCCATCGATGATCATAGTCCGAACACGCTGCTTATTCTGGCCGGCGACCATGTCTATAAAATGGACTACGGCCCGCTGGTTCTGTTTCACAAGGAACGTGGTGCCGACGTCACGATCGGCGGCGTCCAGGTGCCTCTGGAACAGGCCTCAGAATTCGGCGTGATGAGCGTCGACACGGACGGCCGCATCACCGCGTTCGACGAGAAGCCGGAAAGAGCGACTCCGATGCCGGGTCGGGAAGGCGTGGCGCTCGCGTCGATGGGAATCTATGTCTTCGAGCCGGAGTTTCTCCGTGAGGCGCTGATAAAGGATGCAGCAGATCCGAGTTCAGCGCACGATTTCGGCCGCGATATCGTTCCAAAGGCGATAAGAACCAGAAACGTCTTCGCCTATGCGTTCCAGGACATCGAAACCAAGGCGCAGTCATACTGGCGCGACGTCGGTACGGTGGACGCGTATTACGCGGCCAATATGGAGCTCGTTCACGTAAGCCCCGAGCTCAATCTGTACGATCGCCGGTGGCCGATCTGGACTTACCAGGCTCAGGTGCCGGCAGCCAAATTCGTATTGGACGACGCCGGTCGACGCGGCATGGCCGTCAATTCCATGGTTGCCGGCGGATGCATAATTTCCGGTGCGACAGTACGCGAGTCTCTGCTCTCAACCGATGTTCTGGTCGACGAGTATTCGACCGTCATACGTTCCGTCATTCTGCCGGATGTCGAGATTGGCAGGAACTGTTACGTTGCGAATGCGATCGTGGATGAAGGAAGCGTGATTCCCGACGGCATGATCATCGGAATGAATGCCGATCACGACCGAAGTCGCTTTTACATTTCGCCGAACGGTGTCGTGCTCGTCACGCGAAGGATGCTCGCGGAACTGGGCCCCGTGGAAGCACCTTCCCGCATCGATACCGACGATTGAACCGAGTCCTCCCATGAGCCTTCCCGCGGCTACTTCGAGCCTGCTTGCACAACGTCGAGCCGGCGTGCTCCTTCATCCGACCTCGCTGCCGGGCGCTGGAGCCAATGGCACGCTTGGTGCTGCGGCATTCCGGTTCATCGACTTCCTCAGCGAAGCCGGTTTTTCGATCTGGCAAACGCTGCCACTGGGGCCGGTCGACGAGTTTCATTCGCCCTACAGCCTCAGTTCGGCCTTTGCCGGCGACATACGCCTGATCGATCCGGCAGTGCTTGCGGAACTGCCGCAGTTGCCACGGAAATTGCCGCTCGAGTGCCTGCATCGCGATCCGACGGTGCTCTATCGGGCTTTTGTGGCAACGGCAGCGCCGGAACAGGCGGCCGGATTCGAAGTTTTCATGCAGCGGCATCGTCACTGGCTGCTGCCCTTTGCGCTGTTTGAGCGCTACACGAAGCAATTCGATGGGCGGACGTGGTGGAAGTGGCCGTCGCAGTACGCAGACTGCGAGCACAGATTTCTGTTTTCGAAGTTTGCCGATGATGAACAGGTGTATCTTGCATTTGCTTTTCGGCAGTATCTGTTCGATCTGCAGTGGTCGGCCGTCAAACAGCGTGCGAACGAACGAAATATCAGTGTCTTCGGCGATCTGCCATTTTATGTCGATCGCAACAGTGCCGACGTCTGGTGGAGAAGGGACCTGTTCGCGCTCGATGACGACGGCGAGCCGCTGGCGGTATCCGGCGTGCCGCCTGACTATTTCAGTGAAGACGGGCAGCTCTGGGGCAATCCGCTGTACGACTGGGAGGCGATGAAGGCGGATGGCTTCCAGTGGTGGCGCCGACGCCTGAAGTTTCAGCTCGAGCGTTTCGACCTGCTGCGCATCGATCACTTTCGCGCGCTCGAATCGTATTGGTCCATACCGGCCGATGCGCAGTCAGCGAAGGACGGGCACTGGGTGCCCGGCTATGGCGACGAACTACTCGAAGCGGTCAGTGAGGGCGGAACGTTGCCGCTGGTGGCCGAAGACCTCGGCATCATCACGGCGGCCGTGCGCGAATTGCGCGACCGCCATGGCCTGCCCGGCATGGCAGTCGTGCAGTTCGGGTTTGACGGGGCGCCGGATAATCCGCACCTGCCGGGAAACGTGACCGAGCATACCGTGCTCTACACCGGGACTCACGACAACAACACGCTGCTCGGCTGGTATCGCAGTCTTGACGAAGGTGCTCGTGGATACGTTGCTCAGGCGCTCGCAGTCGAACCGCAGGAGCTGCCGCAATGTATCGTGCGAATCGCGCTGGAGTCACGCGCGAATCTCGTGGTCATCCCGTTTCAGGATCTTCTTGGTCTCGGGTCTGATGCACGGATGAACACGCCGGGCAAATCTCGCGGCAACTGGGACTGGCGTTTCGACTGGGATCAGGTCGATGAGACGCTTGCGCCAGATATGAGAAGATTGCTGAACGAGACAGGCCGTCAGGGGGCAAAATAAATGGGAATCGCAGTCAGCGACGCCGCGTTCATCGGTAAGCGCAGGAAATTGGTCAAGCTCGGCCCGATCGCTTTCGGACTCTGCCTTGCGCTCGTGTTCGGTCTGGGAATCTGGATGTATCTTCAGCAGCCGAAGCTCATCAACTACGTTGAGGTTGCGCGTCAGCTCGAAAACGGGAGTCTCGATCAGCTCACTGTCGAGCTCATGGCAGTCATGCTGCCTATCGCAATGCTGATGTGCCTGGTCCTGCTCGCGGCAGTCGTGGCGCTGAGCTGGTTTGGTTTGTCGAACGAGAAGCGTTATTTGCGCATCATTGACGAGCTAACCAGCTAACTGCATCAGTCGCGAATAGAGATTCGCGTACGCATCGACGCGCTGCGACCAGGAGTGATCGGCAGACATCGCGTTCGTCATCAGTTTCCGCCAGGCGCCTTCGTTCCGGTACCAATGCAGCGCCGTGCTCACGGCCCAGAGGATTGCGCCGATATCGGGGTCGTTGAACACGCAACCGTTGCCCTTGCCGGTCGCAGGGTTGAAGTGTTCCACCGTGTCCGCAAGTCCGCCGGTTTTTCGAACGATCGGAATCGTTCCGTATCGCAGGGCATACAGCTGCGTCAGCCCACAGGGTTCGTAGCGCGATGGGATGAGCAGGAAGTCACTACCGCCAATGATCAAATGCGCGAGACTTTCGTCATGCCCGCTGCGAAATGCAATGCGATCGGGAAACTGTCTCGTGCGGGCCCGCAGATCGTGTTCGAGATCGGGGTGGCCGCTTCCGAGAACGGCAAAGACCGCATCCGTTTCTGCGACAAGCCGGTCGAGCGCCGACGAGAAGATGTCGATTCCCTTTTGCTCGGCCAGGCGCGATACGATACCGATGATCGGGCGGTCGGTGGCCTGCTCAAGTCCGATTTGCTGACACAGTGCCTGCTTTATCGAGAATTTCGCCGAGGGATCCGGTTCGCTGTAGTGCCGCGCAATGAACGGATCGGTGCGCGGATCCCAGGTGTCGTAGTCGACACCGTTGAGAATGCCGGAGAGCGCAGCAGCGCGCTGTCCGATCAGGTCCTCGAGTCCCATACCGTACTGCGGCGACAGGATTTCACGGGCATAGGTCGGGCTGACCGTTGTGACGGCGTCGGCTTCGATGATTCCATGGCGCAGGAAATTCAGTGGTTCGTTGCCCTTGTGAAGCCGACGTGCGAGTTTGCGAGAGCGTGCCGCCGTCAGGATATCGTTCCCGAAGCTGCCCTGGTAACCGATGTTGTGCAATGTCAGGACGGTAGGCGTCTGGTCGTCGCCGGCAGCTTTCAGTGAGTCCGGAACGAGTGCGGCATGCCAGTCATGACAATGCACTACGTCGGGATGCCATTGTGTCGCTGTGGCGAAAGCCGCGGCAGCTTCTGCGAGCGCAATGAAGCGCTCGCCGTCGCGCCGGTCGCCGGTATACACGACATCCAGGTCCGGCTCGTTCACTCGTGCGTGCATGTAAACGCGAGTCTGATCCTCGGCACGATAGACGTTCAACCTGGAACCGTCACCGAGATTCAACTGATCCGCGCGCACGCCAGGGAGGGTTGCGCAGGCATAGTGCGGCATCAGAATCCGCACATCGTGCCCGGATGCCGCCAATGCGCCGCTCAGACCCGCAACGGCGTCCGCGAGGCCGCCTGTCTTTACATAGGGAGCGCATTCGGCCGCTACCATCAGGACCTTCAAAGCGTGCGCTGATTCGCAGCGCCGAGTGCCGGGACTGTTCAGACTGCTCAATGGCTGACTCTCTGCGACCCAAACGGATTTGGCGACGTGAGTATTAAAAGAAAGCTTCTAAACAGCGGCATCAAAGTGTTCAAAGGCAATCCGACCATGCCGTTGCCCGAACCGGCGTTGTTCCTCGGCATTACGGCGAGTGCGCGTAACGGATTCGCTGAGAACGTCGTCGCGTCCCTGTCGAGTGTGCGTCCGGGCATCGGTGGATACGCCGTCAAGGAACTCATCGGGGACATGGAGCTTGGTCCTCAGGCAGCAATGGAGAAAGCAATCGACATTGCGATTCGGGGCGAGATTCGTCTGATTTTCATCAATGCAGATCTCGACAAGCTGCCGGTCAAAGTCCCTCAGTCGGCCTGAAGTCGCCGATCACTCCGCCGCGAGCTGAATCGTCTGCGCAGCGCTTCGCCGTGCCGGTGCGGCCCGCGCCACATCACTTCCGCGTGGCGTGGCCATGACGCGGCTCCACAGGTCTTCCGGCTCGTTCGAA
>JASFSB010000113.1:0-6424 GCA_050114615.1 Gammaproteobacteria bacterium | reverse complement strand
GAGCCGCCCCCTGCCGGCACGGCACCGGGCACGGTGTTTGCGCTCGACGATCTCGCGCTCGCGTCGCGCCTCTCGTTTTTCATCTGGAGCAGCATTCCGGACGACGAGCTGCTCGCGCTCGCGGAAGCGGGAGAGCTCAGCGCGCCGGGCGCACTGGCGGCTGAGGTCGACCGTATGCTGGCCGATCCGAAGGCGTCCGCGCTCGTTACCAACTTCGCCGAGCAATGGCTCAGGCTGCGTGACATCGATCGCGCCTCGCCGGACCCTGCGCTGTTCCCGATGTTCGACCGCCAGCTGCGTGACGCTTACAAGACCGAGCTCATGATGTTCGTCGAGAGCATCTTGCTCCGGGACCGAAGCGTGCTGGATCTGCTGCGTGCCGATCACACCTTCGTCAACGACCGGCTGGCCATTCATTACGGCCTGCCCGATGTTCAGGGGAGCCGGTTCCGCGAGGTGACGCTCGCAGACCCGAACCGCTGGGGTCTGCTTGGCAAGCCCGGCATCCAGATGATCACGTCGTACGCGAATCGTACGGCCCCCGTGCTGCGCGGCGCCTGGATTCTCGAGCACATCACGGGGACGCCGCCGACACAGCCGCCGCCCGACGTCGAAGCGCTGCCCGAGACGGAAGAGGGCGGAATTGCGCTCACGGTCCGGGAAAGACTCGAAAGTCATCGCCGGAATCCAACCTGTAACAGCTGTCATGGCATTCTCGATCCGATCGGGTTCGCACTGGAGAATTTCGATGCGATCGGCCGCTGGCGGGAGCGGGATCAGGATGCCGGTGACGTGATCGATTCATCGGGGGTGCTCGTCGACGGCACGCCCGTGTCGAGCGCGCATGAGCTCAATGAGGCGCTCCTCGCGCAACCTGGCATGCTCGTGCAGGCACTGACGGAGAATCTTCTTACTTATGCGCTTGGCCGGCCTCTCGCGTATTACGACATGCCGACGGTACGCGCGATCTCGCGGAGAGCCGCCCGCGAGAATTACCGCTTCGGGTCGATCGTCGAGGGTGTCGTTGCGAGCGACGCCTTTCTGATGCAACGTATGCCTGTCGGTACGGGCACGGGGGAGGCTGTCGCCAATGTTCGTGACTAGGAAACACCTGCCGCGACGGACGTTCCTGCGCAGTCTGGGCGCGACCGTATCCCTGCCGCTGCTCGACGCAATGGTGCCTGCCGGCACGGCGCTGGCGCAGACGGCGGCCAGGCCTGAGCCGAGGCTCGTTTTCATCTACTTCCCGCACGGCGCCGTCGCGGGCAAGTGGGCGCCGGCAACGGTCGGGCGCGACTACACGTTCTCGCCCATCCTGGAGCCGCTCGCGCCGTTCCGGGACCGGCTCACGATCGTCTCCGGATTATCGAACCAGCATGCGTACGGCCCCGTGCACGCGATTACGCCTGCGACGTGGCTTTCCAGCGTCTCGCCGCGCAAGAGTCAGGACCCGCTTGGAGGCGTGACGGCAGACCAGATCGCTGCGGCACAGATAGGTCAGAATTCACCGTTGCCGTCGCTCGAGGTCGCGACCGAAGTCGAAGGTGGTGCCGCCGCCTGTGATAGCGCTTATGGCTGCAGCTTCGTCCGCACCATATCCTTTCGCACGCCGACGACCCCGCTGCCGATGGAGGTCAATCCCCGCAAACTTTTCCGCCGCCTGTTCGGCCAGGGCGATTCGCCCGAGGAGCGGGAGCTGCTGACCGAGCGCCGATCCAGCGTCCTCGACCTGATTGCAGAGGAGACCGAAGCGCTCAAGCGTAAGCTCGGCCCCTACGATCAGGCGAAGCTCGACGATTACCTCGGCAGCGTGCGCGAAATCGAACGGCGGATTGCGATTCTGGAAGAGAGTGATATTTCCGCGATGAATCTGCCCGATGCACCGATCGGCATTCCCTCGGATTTCGACGAGCACATCAACCTGATGTTCGATCTGCTGGTTCTGGCGTTCGAAGCGAACCTGACGCGAATCGCGACGTTCATGATGGCAGCCGAGGTCAGCGACCAGACCTACAATCACATCGGCGTGCGCGACGCATTCCATCCGCTTTCGCACCACAACAACAATCCTGCGATGCTCGAGCGGCTGACTCGGGTGCAGACTTACAACACGCAGGTTTTTGCGCGGTTCGTCGAGCGCCTCGCCGGGATGCCGGACGGAGACGGCTCGATGCTCGACAACTCGATTCTGCTCTATGGCAGCAACATGAGCGACAGCAACGCACATACGCACGACGATCTGCCCCTCTCCGTCGTCGGCGGCGGCGCCGGCAGCCTCAACGGCGGTCAGCATGTTCGCGAGCCCGAAGGCACGCCGATTTCCAATCTCGTGCTGACGCTGCTGCAGCGCGCCGGCGTCGAAATCGACTCGCTCGGTGACAGCACGGGTGTCATCAGTGAGGTCTGATGGGCGCGACCTGATCCGTCTATTCGCTGCGCTCGGGGGTGTCTTGTTCGCAGGCGCCGCGTTCGCCGATTCGGCGCTGCTCGAGGCGGCCAAGTCGGGAGACACGGCCGCCGCGCTGGCGCGCATCGAATCCGGCGTCGATGTCGATTCCCGTGATTCCACGGGCGCCACGGCGCTGCACTGGGCTGTCTACAACAACGCCACTGACGTCATCAGCGGATTGCTCGATGCCGGTGCGGACCCGAATGCGGCGAACCGCTACGGCTCGACCCCGATGGCGGAGGCCGCGATCGTGGGCGATGTCGCCGTCATTCGAGCGCTGCTCGAGGCGGGCGCCGATGTCGAATCGCCGAACCCCGAAGGCCAGACGGCTCTCATGGCCGTCGCGCGCACGACGAACCTGGCGGCGGCGGAGGTGCTGCTCGAGGCGGGTGCCGACGTCAATGCGCGCGAGGCCTGGAAGGGTCAGACGGCCGTCATGTGGGCGGCGGCGCGCGGACGGCCCGAAATGGTCCGGCTGCTGGCGGCTCACGGCGCGGATATCGATGCACGCTCGACGGTCAATGAATGGCCGCGGCAGACGACCGTATTTCCGCGGGCCAAGTACCTGCCATCGGGTGGTCTGACTCCACTCCTGTTCGCGGCGCGTGAGGGATGCGCGGCCTGTATCGCAGCGCTGATCGACGCAGGCGCCGATCCGAATCTACCGGATCCCGATGAAGTCACGCCGCTGCTGATGGCTCTGCTCAATGGCCGGTTCGACGCCGCTGCGGCCCTGCTCGATGCAGGTGCCAACGTAAACAAATGGGATTGGTGGGGACGCACCCCGCTGTATGCCGCAATCGACTACAACACACTGCCGACGGGCGGCAGGTTCGACCGTCCGTCGACCGACGATACCCAGGCTATCGAGATCGTTCGGCGCCTGCTCGAAGCCGGAGCCAATCCGAATCCGCGACTGAAGCTCCTGCCGCCGTATCGAAACGTGCTCGATGACCGCGGCGCCGATCCGCTCATCACGATCGGCACGACGCCCCTCATACGGGCCGCGAAGGGCGCGGACCTGGCTGCAGTCGATCTGCTGCTCGCGCACGGCGCGTTAGCCGATCTGCCGCAGGAAGAAGGCATCACGCCGCTCATGGCCGTGTCGGGTCTCAAGTGGCTCCCGATCAATACGCGCGGACGTTACGTGACCGAGGCTGAAGCCGTGGCGACTGCCGAGCGGCTGCTCGATGGCGGCGCCGACATCAATCTCCAGGACGATCTCGGGCAAACGGCGCTGCACGGCGCCGCATCTCGTGGTTGGAACGAGCTCGTCGAGCTGCTCGCGGCGAACGGTGCGGATCTGCACGCAGTCGACAATTACGGCGCAACGCCGCTCGATGCCGCGCTCGGCCGCATGCAGATACCGTCACGCGGCGGTGCAGCCGAAGTGCACGAGGATACGGCCGCGCTCATCGGGTCGCTCATGGATCGTGTCGAATGAACGCGACGTGAGCCAGCAGGATCGGGTCGAAGTGCCGTTCCAGGCACACGTCGAGCTGTTGCAATCATTTCTGGCCGATCGCGATACCGTCGTCAAGAACATCGAGCAAGTGCTCAATGCTCAGCGTCAGCCCGTTCAGTATCTACAGGACCGTGCTCTGCTGGCGCGCCGGCTCGAGGATTGCTTTTTTGCGCTGCCAGCAGTCGACGGCGATCAGCTCGGCCTCAGGGGTCGGCTCGAGGAAGCGCATTGGGCAAGCGGTTTCAAGCCTCGCCAGGTGCCAGGCCTCTTCAACGACCTGATTCATCCCGCCGAGCTCATGATCCGCGGATTCTACCTCTGGCAGCAGACGCGCTGGCCGGGAAGAAACGGTCGCATCAGTTTCGCCCAGACACTGTTCAACCTGTTCGTGCTTCGGTGCCTTCAGTTTCTGAGCCTCAGGCTGTGGGATTCACCGGCGGGCCAACCCGGCGAGCGGCTGTCACAGCTGCAAGCTTTGCTCGATGCGCTCTGGCAGAGCTCGCCAGCCGAACAACCCGTCTTCGTGCGCGATGCGCGTTGGCTGATCCCAATGGCACAAAGCCCGACCACCGACGGGTTGGCCCCGTATTTCATCGTTGCCGAGCGAGTCGCAAATTCCTTGCCCGATCAGGACGGGCTCGAGATTGCCAGAGCCCATGCGCGCATGCTCGGTGGGCATCTGACGTCGCAGATTCGCCATTACTGCATGAAGGAGGGCGTGTCGATCGACGATGCCAGCGTGATCCGTCGCACGCGGACCTCGAACGCGCTCGATTTTGCGTTATTGATCCAGTGCCTCGTGCCGTTGCTCTCGGCGTACGAGAGCGCCGTGATCAGCGGTGATTATTCGGCTCGAAGCGAGTTGGCCGGTGCGATCTGCCAGAGCATCTCGCCGGATCCCGAGCTCTTTCTCGGCCGTGTCGATCTGTTGGGTCCGTACAGCCTGATCGAGGATGTGTTCATCGAAGTGGATAGCGACGGGCGAGCGGTCTACACGGCATTGGGTCGGCGACAGCTCGAGTCTATCCAGCAATACGAGGTCCTGATCGGCCGGCTGACGAAGGCATTATTCGAGGACTCTTCGCGGCTCAGGCCGATAGAGGGAGCCTATTCACCATTCGGCGCCATTTTCGGTACCCCGACCAATCTGGTCGAAGACATGGCGCTCAAGTCCTTGCAGCGGGAGACCGAGCCGCGTTTCAGTCTGGAGGACGTTTTCGATGACGCGGGTGATCGCGCCGGCAAGCTTGCGTGGGTCAGCGGCTGGCGGAAGCTTCCGCATATCGATCCGGAAGTGCAGAAGCTCTATGAGTTTCCGCAGCACTACGCCGAGCAGATATTCGAACGCGTCGAGCGCGAGCTCGCGGAGCGTGCATCGGGTGCTGCTTCGCACGACGCGAACCTCACCGGCCGCCTGTACATTGCAGGGGCGGACGAATTGCCGTCAGCTGCGCTCGCGTCGGAAGTCCGGGAGCTGCCGATCCGATACATTGCATCGTCTGACGAGCAGCGCGTGGCTGCAGATCAAGCGGAACCGCTCGAGCAGGCCAGGCTCCTTCGCGATCGGGCCGAAGGGTACTTTCTCGTGAGCTTCGAGACCGGGCAGCGGTGGACCGCAGTCAGAAAGGAGCTGCTGACCGAGGTCCTGGGGGAGGGGGAGGATGCAAAGATCGCCGGGCTGCCGAGTGAGGCAGCCGGAGTTCTCGGGTTGATGTGTCTCGGTCTGGCCGTGCCTGGCGACGCGGCTGCCTGATTCGTCAGGCCAGCGTGCCGCCGTCGATGTTGAAGGCCTGACCGGTCATCGCGCCGGCTTCGTCCGAGGCGAGAAACTGGACCAGGGAGGCTACTTCGGCCGGCTCCGCGACGCGTCCCAGAGGCGTAGCAGCGGCTGCCTGCGCCTGGTCGATTCCGAGCTCCTGCCAGCGCTCTGCCGCCATGTCCGTCCGCACCCAGCCCGGGCAGACGGCGTTTACGGTGATACCCCGTGTCGCGGCATGCCTGGCGAAGGCGCGGGTGAATCCGAGCACGGCATGCTTGGCCGCGGAATAGGCCGTCTGGTCCGCGACGCCCCGATGGGACAGCAGCGACCCCAGGTTGACGATCCGGCCGCCGTCGGGAATGTGGGGGTAAGCATGCTTGGTGACGTAATAGGTCCCATTCAGATTGACGTCGACGATCCGATGCCAGAGCGCGTCGTCATCGTCGGCGGCCAGCGGATTCGATCCCGCGAGACCGGCGCTGTTGACGAGAATGTCGATCGTGCCGAACTCGCGCACGATGGAGGCGACGCCATTGCGGACGGAGTCGACGTTCGTGACATCGCAGGCGAAGCACAAGTCCGCGGGATTCGTCTCGAGACTCTCAAGGGCCCGTGCGCACGTGGCTACCTGCCAGCCAGCCGTCTTGAACCGCTCGACGATGGCGAGCCCGATACCGCGCGAGCCACCGGTGACGAGGGCCGACTTCATTGCGCCGTGAACCCGCCATCGATGGGAATCACTGTCCCCGTC
>JASFSB010000112.1:0-6445 GCA_050114615.1 Gammaproteobacteria bacterium | reverse complement strand
GAAATGAAGAAACTTCAGCAAGGCTTCACGCTTATCGAACTGATGATCGTGGTCGCCATCATCGGTATTCTCGCAGCGATCGCTATCCCGGCCTATCAGGACTACACGATTCGCGCACAGGTCTCGGAAGGTATGAGCCTTGCTTCGGCCGCCAAGACGGCTGTTGCGGAGACTTTTCTGAACACCGGCTTTCCGCCGAACAATCGTTTCGAGGCCGGCATGAGCAACACCCTCACGGATACGCAGGGTAAATATGTTGCCTCGGTCGACGTCACGAACGGCGGCATCACGGTCGTTTATGGCAACGAAGCCAACGCGGCGATTGCCGGTAATTCGCTCGGCATGACTCCGTACGAAACAGCCGACCTGAGTGTCGTGTGGCGCTGCGGTCTCGCGGCCGTCCCGGGTAATACGCCCCTTTCGCCGATGGGCACGGTCGCCGGTGCCGCCGCAACGCTCGCGAACACGACCGTTGATGTGCAGTACCTGCCGGCATCCTGCCGTTAAGCGTCTGCAGATGCAGCAAGTGCCGGCAATGCCGGCCGCTGCAGCGAATCGAGGAGGCCCCTGTTCGGGGCCTCTTCACTTTCCGGTACAGAAAAAATGGGAGCCAGGTCACATGCCGCGCAACGATGCGAGCCCGGCAGGAAAGGCCGCGAAATCTTCGTTCGACATGACAATAAATCTCCGTCACAAAAGCATAACTGCATTGTTGACAGCTTCCTGGGGCACCGGTGAAAGTAACCCAATGAGAAATTGCGCCCCACGCAATCGTCTCGTAATGGACTGATCAGGGATCGAATGGCCGTTTCAGCAACACAAAATCCATTATCAGGCCTTCCGCGCAGGCTGGTGCAGGATGGCATCGTCAGCGAGGAGGCACTGATTCGGGCGCTCAATGAGCTCGACGGACGCAGCCTCATGCTGGTCCCGCATCTCGTTTCGAAAGAGCTCGGCGACGCTCGCCAGATAGCGATCGCAGCTTCACATGAATTCGGCGTCCCGCTGCTGGATCTCGATGCAGTCGAGGCCGACCTCGACGTCGTGCGTCTGGTCGATGAGAAGCTGCTGCAAAAGCACCGCGTCCTGCCACTCATGCAGCGCGGTAAGCGCCTGTATATCGGTGTGGCAGATCCGACGAACCTGCACGCACTCGACGAGATCAAATTTCAGACGACGCTGCGAGCCGAGCCGATCGTCGTCGAGCAGGACAAGCTCGAAGTCGCCGTCACGCGCGCACTCGATGCCGTCGACACCTCGATGTCGAATTTCGACACCGATGACTTCGATCTGGAGAATCTGGACGTCAGCGGCGGCGATGAAGGTCCGTCTGACGAAATCACGCGTGCCGATATCGACGACGCACCGATCGTCAAATTCGTCAACAAGATCATGGTCGATGCAATCAAGAAGGGCGCATCGGACATTCACTTCGAGCCGTACGAAAAACACTACCGCATACGTCTGCGACAGGACGGCGTTCTGACCGAAGTCGCCAAGCCACCCGTGCAGACTGCAATGAAGGTCGCCGCAAGACTCAAGGTCATGGCAAGGCTCGACATCGCGGAACGGCGTATTCCTCAGGACGGCCGCATCAAGATGCGCCTGTCGAAAAACCGCGCCATCGACTTTCGCGTAAATACCTGCCCGACTCTGTTCGGCGAGAAAGTCGTCTGTCGTCTGCTCGACCCTTCCAGCGCGCAGCTCGGTATCGACGCGCTCGGCTATGACGAAGACCAGAAGCAGCTGTACGTCGAAAATCTGATGAAGCCATACGGAATGATCCTCGTGACCGGCCCGACCGGCAGCGGTAAGACCGTCTCGCTCTACACCGGGCTCAATATTCTCAACACCGGCGATCGCAACATCTCGACGGCGGAAGATCCGGCCGAAATCAACGTGCCGGGCATCAACCAGGTCAATGTCAATCCGAAGGTCGGGCTCACCTTCGCATCGGCGCTGCGCGCATTTCTGCGCCAGGATCCCGACATCATCATGGTCGGTGAGATTCGCGACCTCGAAACGGCTGAGATCGCCATCAAGGCCGCCCAGACCGGCCATCTGGTCTTGTCGACGCTGCACACCAATGATGCGCCGAAAACGCTTACACGCATGGTCGACATGGGCGTGAAACCGTATGCGATCGCGAGCTCGGTCTCGCTGATCATCGCGCAGCGTCTGGCGCGTCGCCTTTGTGAGAACTGCAAGGAACCGATCGACGTGCCGCCTGAAGCGCTACTGAAGGAAGGCTTCAACGAAGACGACATCAGCGCCGGCATCACGGTTTTTCATGGCAAGGGCTGCAATCTCTGCAACGGCGGATACCGCGGGCGTATCGGCATATATCAGGTGATGCCGGTCACCGAGCAGATCGGCCGAATCATCATGGAAGGCGGCAACGCGATGCAAATCGCCGATCAGGCCCGCCGCGACGGCATCCGCGATCTGCGCATGTCCGGACTGCGCAAAGTTCAGCAGGGCGTGACGAGCCTCGAGGAAATCAACAGGGTAACGATCGACTAGGCGCCCGGGCGCCACAGGAGACTGAAGGTAATGGCTACGACAGCTGTAATCCGGCAAAAGCCGTTCAACTGGGAAGGAACTGACCGTGCCGGCAAGAGGGTGCGCGGCAAAATCGTCGCCACCAATGAAGCTGCCGTGCGTGCGGAGCTGCGGCGCCAGGGTGTCGTCGCAACCAGAGTGCGTAAGCAGACCCAGCTGTTCGCCGACCGCGGCAGAGTCACCGCAGCTGATATCGCGATTTTTTCGCGCCAGATGGCGACAATGATGTCGGCCGGTATTCCACTCGTACAGTCGTTCGATATCATCGGCGCGGGGCATGAAAACCCGGCAATGCAGAAGCTCATACTCGGCATCAAGCAGGACGTCGAAGGCGGCACCGCACTCGCAGATGCGCTCAGCAAACATCCGCTGCATTTCGACGATCTGTATGTGAACCTGGTCTCAGCCGGCGAACAGGCCGGTGCACTGGAAACGCTGCTCGATAAGGTTGCCACATACAAGGAAAAAACCGAGGCGATCAAGAAGAAAGTCAAGAAGGCCCTGTTCTATCCGACGGCTGTTGTCGTCGTCGCGTTCGTTGTGACCGCCATTCTGCTGATATACGTCATTCCGGAATTCGAATCGCTGTTTCAGGGCTTCGGAGCCGATCTTCCGGCGTTTACACGATTCGTCATCGACATTTCACAGTTCGTTCGCGAATCCGGATGGATGCTCGCGATCGCCATTGTTGGCGCAGTCATCGGTTTCATTCAGGCTAAGAAGCGCTCGAGAGCACTGCAGCGTTTCGTCGACCGAGTGGTGCTGAAGCTGCCGATAATCGGCCCGATTCTCGAGAAGTCGGCGATTGCTCGCTATGCCAGAACGCTGTCGACGACGTTTGCTGCCGGTGTCCCGCTGGTCGAAGCGCTCGACTCCGTCGCCGGCGCCACAGGCAATATCGTCTATGAAGAAGCCGTCAATAAGATGCGCGACGAGGTTGCAACGGGTCAGCGACTGCAGCGCGCGATGGAAAACACTCAGCTGTTTCCCAATATGGTGATTCAGATGGTCGCCGTTGGTGAAGAATCAGGTGCACTCGATGAGATGTCCGGCAAGGTCGCGGACTTCTACGAAGAGGAAGTCGACAACGCAGTCGACAGCATGTCGAGCCTCCTGGAACCGCTGATCATGGCCATACTCGGCGTGCTCGTCGGTGGTCTGGTCATCGCGATGTATCTGCCGATCTTTCAGATGGGCCAGGTCGTCTGAGACCGATCTTCGCGGGCTGGAGACTGCTGAACCGGGCGATTCCCGAGGGATGCTGCTCGCAATACGCGAGTTCGCCGTGTACCCTCGTTTGCGGCCGAATCTGAGCCCGCAGCATCGTCACGACCGCGCCGTCCATGCAATCACCCGCCCACTGCCGACACGGCCTGTCTCCATCCACGCAGCGACCAGGCGATGCCCGTAGCTGAACTCGTGATGCAGTTTCCGTGGCTGCTGCCCGTGGGTGGCGCCGTGCTCGGGCTCATCGTCGGCAGTTTTATCAACGTCGTCGTCTACCGATTACCGATCATGATGGAGATCGCCTGGCGCAGGGAAACACACGCGGCCAGCGAAAACGGCATCGAAGTTCCCGCCGAAATCGATCCGGAGAAGTTCAGTCTTTGGCGCCCCGGATCCGCATGCCCGCACTGCAATACGCCAATCACGGCACTGCAGAACATTCCTGTCCTCAGCTACCTGCTGCTGCGCGGACGCTGCGGAGCCTGCGGTGGCACGATCTCGAAGCGCTATCCGATCGTGGAGATCAGTGTCGGTGTACTCAGCGCGATCGTCGCATGGCGTTTTGGCCTGACCTGGCAGGGCGCGGCAGCGCTCGCCCTGACATGGACGCTCGTTTCCGCGTCGATCATCGACATCGATCACTATCTTTTGCCGGACTCCCTGACACTGCCTTTACTGTGGGCAGGCCTGGTGATCACGGCGATCGCCGAGCCTGCTTCCTTCACCGATCTGCATTCTTCAGTGATTGGCGCGGCAGCCGGCTATCTCAGCCTGTGGAGCGTCGCGAAGCTATTCCGGCTCATGACGGGCAAAGACGGAATGGGGTACGGGGACTTCAAGCTACTTGCGGCGCTGGGCGCCTGGCTCGGCTGGCAGACCCTGCCGCTCATCATCACGCTGTCCGCGGTTGTCGGCTCCGTTGCCGGCGTCGGAGCGATTGCGCTGTTACGTCGCTCGCATCAGCAACCCCTTCCTTTCGGTCCGTATCTCGCTGCAGCAGGCTGGATCGCGCTGCTTTGGGGCGAAGACCTGATTGCACTGTATTTTGAAGTGATGCTCTAAAATCAGCGTCTCACGCGCAGATGCGCGCACGGAACGAGGCGAGGTAGTGTTGCGTGTCGGACTGACCGGCGGAATTGCGAGCGGCAAGAGCCTCGTCGCGTCGATGCTCGGTGAGTTTGGGGCAAAACTGGTCGACGCCGACGTGATCGCGCGTGAAATCGTCGAACCAGGTCAGCCCGCGCTCGCTGAAATCGTCACCTCGTTCGGCAGTTCCGTTCTCGATGCGCACGGCCGTCTGGATCGACGCAGCATGCGTGAGCGCGTCTTCGCCGACCCACACAGCCGTAGGCGGCTCGAAGCTCTGCTGCACCCGATCATTCGCAGGGAAATCCTTCAGCGTATGGAAGCGGCGGCGGGATCCGCTGCGCCGGGCGCGCACCGCTACGTCGTCGCTGTCGTGCCGCTGCTTGCTGAGACGGGGTTCGCAGAGCACGTCGATCGCGTTTTACTCGTTGAGTGCCCCGCAGCGCTGCAGCTGGAGCGGCTCATGCAGCGCGACGGCATCAGCGCGGCGCAGGCGCAGACCATGCTGAATGCTCAGGCCGATCCGGGGCTGCGGCGCGCCATCGCCGACGACGTGATCGATAACAGCCATTCGATTGCCTGCACCCGCGCACAGGCCTGGCGCAGACACCTGAGCTACCTGAATTTGTAGCGGTTTGCCGGAATCGAACTGCTGGCGCAGAATAGCGCCATGGTCGAACGCATGGAGAACGCGGCGCAGCAGATGACGCAGACCGATCTCATGTGCTTCGAGCAGCCGCTGACCGAGCGAATGCGCACCTTCCTGCGAGTCGAGTTCCTGTACGAGCAGGCGCGCTTTCACATGGATGGCGCCGCGGATTTCAGCGCCCGTGCCACGGTCTCGAGTATCCTGGAAATCCTGTCGATCCTCGGACGCGGCGATGTGCGTGCGGAGGTATTGAAAGATCTCGAACGCCACGGCGAGCGACTAAGCCAGTTCAGAAAAACACCCGGTGTCGACTCAGAGCGCCTCCACCGTCTGCTGACCAATCTGGAACAGCGTAAAACGGCGCTCACCAAAGCAGGCAGCCAGTTTCTTCAGCCGATCAAAGAGTGCGATTTCCTGAGCGCAATCAAACACCGCAGTGCAATTCCCGGCGGCACATGCAGCTTCGATCTGCCCGACTACAATTTCTGGCTGAATCTGCCGCGGGAATCGCGGCTCCGGCAGATCAGCCGGTGGCTGCAAACCCTGGCACCGCTTTGTGATGCGGTCGGGGACCTGCTTTGGTTCGCCCGAGAGGCAGGCGAGCCGGTGCAGTGCGCAGCCGACACGGGCTTTTATCAGACGAATCTGGACCGCAATATGCAGCTGAACCTCATTCGGCTGAGACTCGCTCGCAACAGCAGCGTCTTTCCGGAAATCAGTGCGGGCAAGCACCGTCTGACGGTGCGCTTCGTGGAGTGGAAGGGCACCGATGCGCGGCCGGTGCAAACGACCGACCGCATCGATTTCGAGCTTACAATGAGCTGACGTCAGCGCGGCGCGAGCTGCGTGCGATCAACGCGTCGATGATTGGCGCATCGGCTTCGAGCATAGCCGCGCTGCCAAGTCGACTCGGCGGAACCC
>JASFSB010000111.1:0-6480 GCA_050114615.1 Gammaproteobacteria bacterium | reverse complement strand
TGTAGTTCGTCGTCAGCAAGGCATAAATGGTTTCTGTACCGGTGATGAAATGTCCGATGCGCAGATTCTCGTCGCGGGCGTGCTGGTTGTTGTCGGGATTGACCGTTGGCACGACGACGAACGGTACCTCCAGTGCGCCGACGAGCACATCGGTGGGCACCGTACCGCCCATCATCCGGATCAGCACAGGTTCTTCATCCGGCCGCGGCGCGACAGCTGAGCGCAGCGCTTCGCGAACCCAGCGACCAACCGAAGAATCGACCGGCGTACGCGTCGCATCCTGCACGGAAATGAGTTCGAGGCTTGCGAGTCTGCTGTGACGCGCACGTTCGTCATCGCTCGGCGCACCGTCGACGAGATGATACCCTTCGCGCTCGATGTGCGCCTGCAGGAGTTCGAATAGCCGACGCCCGTCGGTTTCCGGCGTCGTTCGCATGTCGATCTCGGCGATGGCCTCGCTCGGAATGATGTTCGTCGCCTGAGCGCCGACGCCGGCGGCCGCGAGCCCGCGAATGTTCAATGACGGAAACTGGAGCGCTTCTTGATAACTGCTGCCGACGCTTTCCGGCTGAGCGATACCGAGTCGCTCCAGCAAGGCAGCTTCGTCGTCATCTACTGCAGCCAGCACTTCGCGATCGTCGTCGGTAAGTTCGACGCCGTCGTAGAACCCGGGAATGCGGACCGTGCCGTCGTCGTTCTTTAACGTCGCCAATAGCGTCGCCAGCCGCTGTGCAGGGTTCGGTGCGTAATTGC
This sequence comes from Gammaproteobacteria bacterium, assembly GCA_050114615.1. GTDB lineage: Bacteria > Pseudomonadota > Gammaproteobacteria > Steroidobacterales > Rariloculaceae > JAHEEO01. The sequence goes on along the minus strand of JASFSB010000111.1, from coordinate 5,727 downwards.
CGAAGTGACCGCTGTGCAGTGGCGATCGGGCACCAAAAACCGTCAGCGTGACACGCGTAATGCCGCGATTGCCGAATACTAGCGTCGAACGACCGGAAGCATGCGACGGACCGTCGAGAACGACGAGCGCATCGGCGCCGAATGCTTCCGGTTGGGATGCGACCATGGCCGCGAGGCTCGGCGAACCGATTTCCTCCTCGCCGTCGAGCAGCACGCGAATGTTGTACGACGGGACGACACCCTGCGACTGCAGCAGATCGACGGCAGTCAGCAACATCATGATCGGGCCCTTGTCGTCGGATGCCGCCCGGGCGAACACTCGCAGTTCGGGATCGAACGGATCGGCCTGCAGTGCTTGTGGCTCAACATCGATCAGGTTGCCGGCTGCATTGCGCCGCCTGACAATCGGCTCGAACGGGTCCGGCTGCGACCACTGCGTTGCGCCGACCGGCTGGCCGTCATAGTGCAGGTAAAACATCACCGTCAGTGCGTCGTCCGCTGGCGCTGAGAGATCGGCGATGACGGCAGGCCGCCCGGCGGCATTGTCGATACGCTGCGTGCGAAAGCCGCGCCGCTCGAATGCGGCGCTCAGGAAATCGGCATTGCGCGCCATGTCGGCCGGCACATCCGGTACATTGCCGTACCGAAGGAGTTCGAGATACTCGGGAAAGTTCTGCTGCGCGATCGACTCGATCGCTTCTCGAAGCTCACCGGCGCGGGAATCGCCGAGCACTGCTACGGCAAGCAAAAAAGGAATGAATGCCCGGCCAGTCACCATTGCAGTGTATCACCGTCGAGTTCGCAGCCTACTTTAACGAGTGCCAGTGACGAACTCGATCAGGGCATGGCCTTGTGGTATACGATTTCGCCTTCGATCAGCACCTTCAGAACCTCGGTCTCGTGCACTTCGGTGATCGGGATGTCGAACGGATTGCGGTCGATGATAATCACATCGGCGAGAAGCCCGGGAACGATGCGCCCGGTCTTGTTCGAATTCCCCATCTGCCTGGCAGCGTTTACGGTAAACATGTCGATGGCCTGTTCCAGCGAAATCGGTTCGCCGAGCGGCTCGCCACCGCCGCCCGGCATCCGGCGAGTGACGAGCGTTTCGATCCCGATCCACGGATTGACTTCGGGCACGACCGGCCAGTCGGAGCCCGGCACCGTCAGCACACCGGCATCGAGCGCATCCTTCACCGGGATCCAGCGCTCCATTCGTTCCGGACCGATGGCCCTGGCGATATCCGGAATGATCGGGTTTGGATACCAGATATAGGGCGACATCTCTAGCGTCGCACCGATTCGGCGTGCTCGCTCGATGTCGCTCATGTGGACGAAGCTGTTATGGCCGACGTCGTGCAAAATCCCACTGTAGCCGTTGGCCTCTCTCGCTGCCTCAATGGCGTTGAGCCCGGCCCGCACGGCAGCATCGCCGGCGGCGTGCATCTTGACGGTAAAGCCCTGCGCGTCGAGCGCGATTAGCGTTTCGTTCAGCGTTTCCTGCGGTATCATCAGGATTCCGCGCGAGCGCTCGTCATCGTCAAGCGTTGCGTCCGCATACGGTTCGAGCATCGCGGCGGTGTGCCCGTCTGTCGGTACGCCGTCCAGCAGGAGTTTGACGCAGTCCGGCGAGAATCGGTCCCGGCTGTAGAGATTGGCACGCGCCAGCGGGCTGGACGGATCCGGCGTCGTTGAACTCTGGCCCGGCGCCGGCCGCCACATGATGCAGCCGCGCACGCGCTGTTTGAGCTCGCCCCGCTGGGCAAGTTCGGCGTAGGCCCGCATCGATCCTTCGCTGACTACGGCATCGGTAAATGTCGTGATGCCATGCGAGAGCATCAGGTTCATCGAGTACCTGAGCGAATCCAGGATCTGGCCGGGCGCAGGCGGCGGGACGCGACCTCTGACCAGGCCCGCGGCGGACTCGCGCAGCACGCCGGTCGCAGTGCCTTCGGCATCGCGTTCAATCACACCGCCTGGAGGGTCGGGCGTGCCGGCCGTGATGCTCGCGATCTCGAGCGCTGCCGAGTTCGCCCAGGCGCTATGGCCGCTGATGTCCGTCAGCACGACAGGATTGTCCGGCGCCACGGCGTCGAGCATCGAGCGGTGAGGGGGTGAGCCGATTGAAGCGGAATCCCATTGCCCGCCGGCTATCCATTCACCGGGGCTGCGTTCGGCGACGCAGGCCGCCAGCGTGGTTTGAACGGTCTCGAGTGACGAGCCTTGCGGAAACTGGCATTGCTGCTGGCCGCCGCCGCCCTGAGGGTGAACGTGCATATCGTGCAGGCCCGGAAGCACCGTGGCGCCGGCCAGATCGATCGTTTCGGTGGATGCGCCGCGAACCGGCGACACTGTGGCGGCGTCACCGACGGCGACAATGACGCCATCTTTGATGGCCATGGCCTCAGCCCAGCCGGAATGCGTATAGATTTCACCGCCCTCGAGAATCAGATCCGCATTCTGATTCGGTAACTGTGCCTGGGCAGCGGCGCAGACTACAAGCAACAACAGGCCATATGCGCGCATATCGATACTCCCGCGTAACGAAATGTGGATCGGCCGACGATGGCAGCCGGGTTTCCTTTCGATTAGATGAAGGCGGAACGCAACTGGCAATAGCGGAGACCACCTAGGAGATGCGGATGTGCCGATCGATCCAATCAGCACATGCCAGTGCGCGTGCGTCGTCGCCGGGCCTGCCAATGATCTGCAGGCCGACCGGCAGGCCGTTAGGGCCGGTAGCAGCGGGAACGGAAATGCAGGGCGTGTGCAAGGCAGTCCAGATTCGATTCATCACCGGATTGCCGGTCGAGCCGAGCCCTGTTGGCGCCTCGCCGGTCGCGCTGGCCGTAACCAGAACGTGACAGGATCCAAATACCTCTGCCAGCGACTCGCGGCAAGCCTCAACGAGCTGACTGTTTTCGTCGTACTGCGCTTTCGAAACTGCCGCACCGTTGTCGAGCATAGCGAGGAGCGTCGGGCTCAGACTCAAGCGGTTTGTATCGAGCTCGAATTCGAGATTCCGTGCCGCCTCGAATCCCTGGATCACGGTATGTGCCCACTGCAACTGTGCAAACTCTGCGGGCAGTTGGACCGTCGACAATCGCGCCCCGCCCCCCGTCAGGCGGTCAACCGCTGATTCGATGATCGAAGCGGTGGCCGAATCCACCTCGTTCCAGTCGTGCGTCCGGCAGAAGCCGATTTGCAAGTCGTTGCTTGCGGTCAGGGGCTGTAACAGCGACCGGTTACCCGTGATTGCCCTGGTAAAGAGCGCAGCGTCGGAGACAGATCGTGCAAGCACACCAACGGTGTCCAGGCTTTCGGCGATGAGCTTGATGCCGGCGCGGTCGATCGTTCCGTACGTTGGCTTGTAGCCGACGATTCCACAATAGCTTGCAGGCCGAATGACCGAACCGGCCGTTTGCGTCCCGAAGGCGAGCGGCACCATGCTGTCTGCGACTGCAGCCGCCGAGCCGCTCGACGACCCCCCTGGCGTGTGTGCCTGATTCAGCGGATTTACCGTGCTCGTCGGCGAGAGAAACGCGAACTCCGTCGTCGCTGTCTTGCCGAGCACGATTGCACCGGCGGAGAGCGCCGCGGATACGCATGCGGCGTCATGATCCGGCTGGTAGCCGGCATAAATCGATGAGCCGTACTGCGTTGGCAGCGCAGCTGTGGCGATGATGTCCTTGACGGCAATCGGTACGCCATGGAGCGGCCCGCGGATGGGTCCCGAATCGAGCGCGCGCGCCTGCGACCGCGCGTACTCAACATCGATGACTGTCCATGCCCGGATGTCTGCATCCCTCTCGTCGATTCTCTGCAGGCAGGCATCGACGACTTCGAGTGCGGAAAGCTCTCGGGATTTCAGTTTCGCGGCCAGTCGCGTCGCGGTTGCCTGCGCGATCTCAGCTATCCCACTCGACATAGAGCTCCCGCGGCCCTCTGAAAGTGATGTTGGGCGAATAGCGAAGTTTCTGACCAGCTACCAGACGGAGTCCCGGAGTGCGCTCGGTGAGCGACTCGATCGCAATCTGGCCTTCGAGCCTTGCCAGACGTGCGCCCAGGCAAAAGTGAATGCCGTGACCGAAAGAAATGTGTTTACCGGCGTTTCGCCGGTGAACGTCGAATTCGGACGGTGACGGAAACAAGTCCTGTTCGTGATTCGCTGCACCGAGACTAAGGAAGAGTTGCGTTCCGGCCGGAATCTCGATATCGCCGATGCGTGTGTCCCGTGTCGCGATCCGGCGCCAGCTCGTTTGTGGCGATTCGAAGCGCAGGACTTCTTCCAGGGCTTTCGGTATCAGGTCAGGGTCGACGCAGAGCGCTTCCCATTTTGTGCGATCGGTCAGCAAACACAGCAGTGCGTTGGCAATGAAGTTGCTTACGATCTCGTGCCCGGCGAAGGAGAGCCCGTAGATGACGGATTCAACTTCGCGATAGCCCAGTTCGTCCGGACTCGCCTGGTGAGCGGCAAGCAATTCGGATGTCAGGTCATCGGCTGGCGATTCGGTTCGCTGCGCGACGAATCTCCGGCAGTAGCGCCAGTAGCGGAGCATGTTGCCGGCAATTTCTACCTGCTCATCGTCACTGGGTTTTCCCCAGGTGAAGGCGAGGCGGTTGGCGGTCCAGCGCATGAGCTGCTCATCATCCGTTTCGGGAAAGCCGATCAGGCGAAAAATGATCCTGCCCGGCAGTGGATGTGTCAGTGCCCTGACGACCTCGGCCGGCGGTCCCTGGGTCAGCATCTGATCGATGAGCTCATGACTCAGTTTCCGGATATAGGGTTCCAGGATTTTCATGCGCCTGCCGCTGAAGCCCTCGCGCGTGTACTTGCGGATCCGCGTGTGGTCCGGTGGCTGGCGGTTCGACATTACCGCGACCGGATCGAAGTCCCTGGCGGCGAGAATTTTTTCCGCACGCTTGCAAAGCGGAAACACCGGGTCCTGCACATTGGCCGACGAATACACGTCCGGATTCTTGAAAATATCGAGAATCTGATCCATGCGTGTAACGACGAGGCTTTTCAGCTCGGTCGAGTAAAAGATTGGCCTTTCGGCATTCAGCTTTTCGAGTTCGGGGTAGGGGTTCTGCAAATAGCCCTTTTGAAATGGACTGAAACTGCGGTCCACCGGGCAAGCCGCAGGGGCCGGCGGCGTCTTATCCGGCGACTTGTGGTAAGCGTTTGGCTGGCTGTCGCTCATCGCGGGCTCGCTTCGCGTTCGATCCGGCTTGATCACGTCCATGCTACGCCAAGCCGACACGCGCGCACAGCTGGAAAGGAGACGGCGGTTGACTGATTCTCCACTGCCGGAATTCTGGCGTAATCAGTCCAGCTCAGTTGTGATCCGGACTGAATGCGGCAATATTCCGGCAATGCTGAACCCATCAAACAGATTCAGCGCTGCCAGATATCGCATTCTTTCTCCTCAGCATGAACAGCAGGCTGGCGAAATAGGAAAGTGCAGCCGCACCCACACCGGTAACCATCGCCTCTGCGATCGCCATGGTTCCGAACGTTCCCGGATGTACGTAGAAATCGACGGTTGCCGTTACGACTCCAAGCGTCAGCGAGATCACCCATTGCTTGCGTAGCTTCGCCGCGAGAATGGTCGTGCCGGCAATGGCCCCGGCAATCAGACCGGTTTGCGATGCGATGATCCAGTGTGCGACGCCGAGCGCCAACAGATTCCCCTGAACCATAGTGATCAGACAGGCACAGCCGGC
>JASFSB010000110.1:0-6499 GCA_050114615.1 Gammaproteobacteria bacterium | reverse complement strand
GCGGGCCGAATCAGTGAATTCATTCCAGTCGTGATACCGAGATACTGAAAATCTCCCTTGCCTTTCTTCTGCGTTACGTGCGCAAGCAGGACCCCTGCCTGGGCACACAGGAATCGGCCCGGCTCGAGCCAGATTTCGATATCAGGCAGCGCCGTTCGAACGCTCGCGATGCCGGCATCGACCTGCGCGAGATCGAGCGCCTCCTCGCCCGGCTTCTCGGGAATGCCCAGCCCACCGCCGAGATCCAGGAACCGCAGCTCGGGAAACTGGTTCGTCAGGCTCGCCAGCGTTTCACCGGTGCTGCGCCATGCGCCCGGATTCAGTACGCCGCTGCCAACATGCGCATGCAGGCCGATGACGCGAGTGCCGACGGCAGAAACCCGCTCCAGTAGCTCATCGAGCTCGAATATCGGAACGCCAAATTTGGATTGCACGCCGGCCGTGCGCACATGCTCGTGATGGCCGCGTCCGCGTCCCGGATCGATGCGCACGAGAATCTCACGATCGCGAAATAGCTCAGGCCAGGCCTGAAGCGGATATAGACTGTCGAGCGTCAGCCAGAACTTCTCGCCGACAGCCCACTCGTATTCCCTGCGTGCGGCAAAGTTCGGCGTGAAGAGGATTCGCTCGGGATTCAGATCACGGAACCGATCGCGAACGAGGCTGACTTCGCCTGGCGAGACGCACTCGAAGTTGACGCCTGCCGCATGGATCTCATCGAGAACGTCGACATTGGAATTCGCCTTCATGGCGAAGAACACACGATCAACGGCGTTGAGGGCCATTAGACTGTCAGCCGATTTTCTCACGCTCGCCCGATCGTAGACGTACGCACAGTCGTGCTGTGCAGCGATCGCGAGCAATTGCTGTCTTTTGGAGCGCCACCATCGACCCGGCAGGCTGACGGGCTCTGCCGCATCCGCTCCCGCCGTAAACTGCGTCCAGGTCTGCCCGAATACGCGCCCCCGCAGTCGCCCGATGAGTCGCGCGTGAAGATTCTGCACGAGCTTGTGCGCGTGCTCTACATCCACGACAACCGTCAGATTCAGATCGTTTGCCGCCTGCGTGACCAGGTGCACACGATGTTCCTCGAACGCTGCAAACGCCGGCGTCAGCTCGTGAAGGCTCGCGCGTATCCTGCGGCCGACGAGTGTGACGGCGGCGCAGTCATCGATGACGTTGACGCGACATAGCTGGCTCAGATCTTCAGTCAGAGCCTCCAGCGACTCCGCGCTCGTGACGTTTGCCGTGCGGTCGATGGTTACAGTGACGTTACTTTCTGAGGTCGAAATGAGATCGACGGAGATTCCGTGCCTGCGAAACGCATCGAAAGCCGCTGCCAGGAATCCGACCTGATGCCACATCTCGAACGATTCCATCGAAATCAGCGTAATCCGTTTACGGTGCGAGACTGCCTTGAGTTGAGGCCCTTCCTCATCGGCTGCATCCGATATTACTGAGCCGTCCCATTCGGGGTGCTCTGTCGCCTTCAAAAACAGTGGTATGCCACTGCGGCGCACCGGTGAGATACTGCGGGGATGCAGGATACCGCCACCGGCCGACGCGATTTCCTGCGCCTCGTTATAGTGAAGGCGTCTAATCAGTCGCGCCGTGGGTACAGCGCGCGGATCGGCGCTGAAAAATCCGGGCACGTCGGTCCAGATCTCGAGGCGTCGTGCCTGTAGCTTGCCAGCGAAATACGCCGCAGACGTATCGGAGCCACCGCGACCGAGCAAAACCGTATCGCCGGCGTCGTTCGCCGCGATGAAGCCCTGGGTCAGAATGATCGCGCTCGATCTGGCAAGCTGCTGCTGCAGACTCACATCCGGTGCGAAATCGCAGCGCGCCGCCAGGAAAGCGGCACGTTCGGACTTGTCGCGCTCGGACAAGGCCGTCAGCATCGCGGTAGCCTCGCGCCATTCGATATCGAGACCTCGCCGCCCGAGGAATTCCGCTGCGAGCCTGGTCGAGGCGAGTTCCCCGATCGACATGATCCGTGCATGGACGCGTAAACCCGCCTCGCCGACGAGACGAACACCGACGACGAGCTGGCGAAGTGTCGCGAACAGCTCATCGAGCACCGCTGAATCGACGCCGAGTGATTCAGCGAGGTCCGCGTGTTTCGCTTCGATTTCGCGCAGATGCGTTTCGATGTCTTCCCCGCGTGTGGCCGCATCGATCGTTTCCAGCAGTGCATTCGACACACCGGCGATTGCCGAAAGACACAGGAACGGGCGTTCGCCGTCGTTCAGGCGCTCCCGCAAGAGACGTTCAATACCCTCCCAGTTCTGTGCTCTGGCGACACTCGTTCCGCCAAACTTCATGACGACCCAGCGGGAGTCAGCGTAAGGCGTCTCGACGGGCGTGCCATCCGAAATGAGACTACCGTGTACGTGCGCGGTCATGCGCGGCGCCTTATGTGGGGATTTCGTCTGTGACGGCCCCGCGCGAGGCGGAGCTCACGAGATGTGCGTATTTCGCCAGCAGTCCCCGAGTCGGTCGCTGGACTGCCGGTTGCCACTCAGCCAGCCGCGCACGAATTTCGTCGTCGGATAACGCGAGCGTTATCGACTTTTGTGCTGCATCGATCGAAATCGTGTCCCCGTCGCGCACGACTGCGATCGGGCCACCCACGACGGCTTCCGGCGTTATGTGCCCGACGACGAACCCATGGCTCCCACCGGAGAAACGGCCGTCTGTGATCAGCGCAACCTTGTCACCGAGACCCTTGCCGATGATTGCGCCGGTCGGGCTGAGCATTTCGCGCATACCCGGCGCTCCCTTTGGGCCCTCATAGCGAATTACGACGACTTCGCCCGCCTGAACCTCGTCCCCCAGAATGCCGTGCAGCGCTTCCTCTTCGGAATGGTATACGCGCGCCCGGCCGCTGAAGTGCGTGCCCTCCTTGCCGGAGATCTTCGCCACCGCCCCTTCCGGCGCGAGGTTTCCATACATGACCGCAAGATGGCTGTCCGCCTTGATCGGATCGTTCATCGGCCGGATCACGTCCTGCCCTGGCGGGTACGGTCCGACCTCGGCGAGATTTTCCGCGACCGTCCTGCCGGTGACGGTCAGACAATCCCCGTGCAGCAGGCCCTCATCGAGCAATGTCTTCATCAGCGGCTGAATCCCACCGATCCGAATCAGTTCCGACATCATGTAGCGACCGCTCGGCCGCAGGTCACCGAGCACCGGTACCCGCGCACCGACTCTGGAGAAATCCTCCAGCGACAGATCGACTCCGGCATCGTGTGCGATTGCGAGCAGATGAAGCACGGCATTGGTCGAGCCGCCGAGTGCGATGACGGTCGTGATTGCGTTCTCGAATGCCTCCGTACAGAGGATATCCGACGGCCTGATTCCTCTGCGAATCAGCTCGTAAACCGCTTCGCCGGCCCGATGGCAGTCGCTGCGCTTCTCGGCCGAGACGGCCTCCAGTGCCGAGCTGTTCGGGAGACTCAGTCCGAGCGCCTCGATGGCCGATGCCATCGTGTTGGCCGTATACATGCCCGCACACGAACCGGGGCCCGGTATTGCCGTCGATTCGACCTCGAGCAGCTCCGCATCACTCACCTTCCCGGCAGCGTGACCGCCGACCGCCTCGAATACACTGACGACGTCGCGATGCTTCGGTCCTGGCTGGATCGTGCCGCCGTAGACGAACACGGCCGGCCGGTCGAGCCGGGCGATCGCCATGGCGCAACCCGGCATGTTCTTATCACAGCCCCCGATGGCAACGAATCCGTCCAGTCCCTCAGCCGCCACGACGGTTTCGATCGAGTCTGCAATCACTTCACGCGAAATCAGGGAGTAGCGCATCCCGGGCGTGCCCATGGAAATCCCGTCCGAAACCGTGATTGTGTTAAATAGGACGCCCTTGCCGCCCGCCGCATCGGCGCCGGCACAGGCTTCGCGGGCCAGCTCGTCGATATGCATGTTGCACGGCGTCACCATGCTCCAGGTCGAAGCGATGCCAATCTGAGGCTTACTGAAATCAGCCTCTGAAAAGCCGACGGCGCGCAACATGGCACGGCTGGGTGCCTGCTCGACGCCATCCACAACGACCCTCGAATAGCGGCGCAGATCGGGATTGTCAGATTCGTTAGCCATGGATTGTCTTTGATTCTCGAAGCGGGCCGGAATTATCCCGTTGCACCTGTGCCAGAGCAACATGTCCCCCGACTTGTGCAATTGCCCGCAGCGACTACAATCTCACCGTGGGAGTTAACGGGTTGCGGTTGCGGCATGATGCGCTATGCCGATAGTGGTGTGTCTGGGGTCGACGGAAGCACCGCATTGCGCGGAGAATCCGCGTATGTACTGACCGAAATGTCGTTGCGCGAGCGCTCAGCGCTCGTCGATGTCGACAATCGGCTGCACGAACAGTGGCGGCTCGGACAAAACGTCCTGCTGTGCTGGTGTCCTGAGCCGCGGGGACTTGCGGTCCTCGTCGTACCCCACTACGCCGTGGCCGAGTACGCGGCAGGAAAAGGCTCCGCGGAACGCGAATCCGGCTCATCGGTGGATTCGATGGACTTTCGTCACGCTTCCGAGGATTTCTTCAAGTCGCTGTTGTCCCGCAACAGAATGCTGACGCCTGCCCAGATCGACAAGGTATCCCGACTGCTCGGCATCGACATCACGCACATCGCACTGCGCTATCCGTTGAGCCGGGACCCGCGCCATCTGCGCATCGTCGAGAACATGATCAAGCGCTACGGTATCAGTTACGTGCCCAATCGCGCCGTTGCGCTGTTCGATATCGTCGGCTTCAGTCTGTTGTCGCCGTTCGAGCAAATGAACCAGATAAACAGTCTCGCGTACTCGCTGAATTCCGCGCAAAGCAAACTGTTGACCAAAAAGATCGACGTCAATTTCTCACGCTCGACGACAGGCGATGGCTTTTATATCTGGAATCGCGACCTGTCTCTGGAGGCGAACGTCAATCTTTACCAGTTCATGCATCTCGTATTGGCCGATAACGCGATTGCACGAAGTAAAGCGCGGGGGCGCACTGCACCACGACTTCGAGCATGCTTTCACATCGGCAGCTGCTACGAGTTCCATCAGGCGGAAGGGCTCAATCCGACGACGTACGATTACATCGTCGGCGATGTAACGATCGAGCTGGCGCGAATGGTAGATCGCGCACTGCCTGGTCAGGTGCTCGTCGGCGAGTTCAACGCGGATCTGCCTAATCCGAGCAGTGGTAAATCCGCGAGCATCAGACTGAGTTCGATCGAATTCATCGGCTGCGCCGAACAAAGCCTCAGCAAGCTCGAAGGACTGGAATTGTCGGGTGATCGAGTCGACGCGATAAAGTGCTATCTGACGGGATCAAAGCTCGGCGATGGAAAGTTCGCGATTCGGCGAATCGTCGTCAACGACAAGCATGGGATGACAAGGCGGGTTTATAACGCCAAGGTCAATATTTACCGGCGCAATGCGCAGCCGATACTACTCGGGATCGAGGATCACGTACTCGATTCCGGCAGCGTATCCGCAGCGACGCCGGGGGCTCAGCTCGCCCCGGCCGTCACCTGAATCGCGGCCCAGGCAACATCCTACATGGACCACTGTTCGCGCTGATCAGCAACGTCCGTGGATATCGTATCGTCAGCGGGATCGGCTGGCCTGGGTGGCAGGCGCATGCCCAATTCCGGGGTGGCGCCATGTGCGGAAAACTTCAGCTGATGGTGCCCGACGGAGATCGAATCGCCGTCGCGCAGGCGATGCTCGCGAACTCGACGTCCATTTACGAAGCATCCGTTGGTACTGTTCAGATCGATGATTAGCCAGCCATTGTCGGTCTGCATAAACAGATTCTGAAAGCGGCTCAGATACGTGCTGTCGAGGCTGATGTCGCAGCCGGCGTCGCGACCCAGAATCATGCGTGGACGATTGAGAACGATGTCTGCAAGCTGGCGGCCACCGCTCGATACGATGAGGTGTGCGGCTTCCAGCTTCAGTTGAGACGAGTCGCTGACGCGGACCGCATCGGGCGAGAGCGTTTCATCAATAGTTTTCGACCATTTATCGGGTTCATGTCGCAGGTGCAGCTTAGCCCCGACGGCCCGCACGAGCGGACTACTCAGGCGCGGAGATTTCACGGGATCCGTGCTTTGTGTAGCCAGATGCTCCATCGCCATGCTGCATACGGCGTTGACATCACCGACGACGCCCTGCGTGAGCGCCTGAATATCGAGGACAACGTTATCCGGAACCAGCTCGTTGGCCCACTCACACCCTGCGCCCTGCAGACAAATGCGAATGTAAGACTGCGTTTCCTCCAGGCTGAACCCGGTCAGGCGGGCGTGCTTCGCCCGGGCGATCGGCCCTGCACCTTCGTGATCAGACAGAATTTCATCCACGAGATCGTCATTACGGGTAAGAAAGACGAACTGAAGAATCGGTATTTGCTTGACGCGCAGCTGCAGCAGTCTCCTCAATTCGTCGACGACTTCCCTGCGGTGACGTTCAAGGCCGTCTACCACGAGCA